>JAQBFL010000001.1:0-2583 GCA_032123415.1 bacterium
GTGATCAGGCTGTCAGCATGAGCGAACGCAACCATAGGAAGCTGTCGATCGGGTGGTTGTTCCTGGCTGTGGTCTGTATCGCGCTCACGATCCGGATTGCCGCCGTCCTTGAGTAACCGTTCACGGTCCAGAGGGCATGAGCGAAGGAGATGGCTGACCGACGAAGTGCGCGTTGAGGGCGGCGCAGAGGAACTCGAAGACCGAGCGGCCTTGGGCTTCACAGGTGCTGATGGTCGTCCAAATGCGTTCGCACCAGCGTTGGCCTTTGGTGCCGCGTGTGCCTTGTGTGATACGCCGGTCGATAATGAGGTAGCGGATGGCCTGCTCGGTCATGTTGTTTGTTGGCTCGACCCCGGGGGTGGTGACGAAGGTGAAGAACTCCTTGGGGTGAAGGCGGAAGCGCTCGCGCAGGTCACAGACGCCCGCTCGGTCCGGGGCGTGTTGGAAACGGTGGATCAGCCGGTCGCGTAGGGCGGCGAGTTTGCGGTCGAAGTGCGCTGGCTGCAACTGCTCACGGCGATGGATGAGGTGGAAGAGTTCGCGGAATTCCTGGAGCGTCTTTTCGGCCCAGTTGTGCGTGACCTTGTCGGTGGATTCGGCCAGGAACTTCACATCGCGGATCAGGTGGGCCAGACAGAACTGCATGACGGCCGAACTGTCCTTCATGAACTTGCGATAGGCGGAGAAGTAGTCGCAATGGATCACGCCGTCGAACGCAGCGCCCAACAGCGCGATCAGGACGTCGGAGCCACGGCTGGCGGCGATGTGGAAGAGGGTAAAGTCGCGCGCCCGGAAGCACCAACTCCACATCTTCCGCCCCTCGTCTTTGTGGCCGGTCTCGTCGATGCCCAGCCGGTCCTGTGTTGGCAGCGCCTCGCGCAGTTCCGCGTAGGGAGCGGCCAGTGCGGCGGAGACTTTGCCGGTCGTGATTTTGGCCAATTGGCCCGTACTGAGTGTCACGCCGAAGACATCCGCCAACAAGGTCTGAATGGTGGTGTAGGACATATGACAAGCGCCCTTGAGGAACGCCACATACGCCGAGAGCCGTGGCCCGACCAAGCCGGCGGCCTTGACCTCTTCAGGCAGGGCCGCGCAAACCACCCGCTCGGTGCGCCGGTGGCGATAGTGCCGTGCCCGATGCTCGATAATCTCGACGGGCGATTCCCTCAACTCGATCTGCTGCACGACATCCCATTCGTCCAGCGCCTTCCATTCCTTCGGGTCGAGGTCTTCGCGTTCGTAGATGACTTGCCGGTCGATTTCTTCCTGCGTGAAGGGGGCTCGTTCGTGCCGGGGGTGTCCCGGCTGAGCGCCCTTGCGCCGTTTGCCCTTCTTGCGCTTGACGGTGACTTTGGGCGGTTTGACGATGTCGCTGGACGGCGGCTTGGATGAGTTCGATGAGTTCTTCTTCAGCCGGGCAAGCTGCTGTTCCAACTCCGCGATGCGCGCCAGAAGAGGCGCGACGGCGGCCGCCACCGCCGCATCGATCCGCGCCTGAAGCTGCTTCTCTGTGTAGAACCTTATCACGACTTCGGCTCCGGGTGCGCGCCGACCGGCAAGGCGCAAAGCGTTTGACGGAAGCTCCGTGCCAGAGGGTAGACATAGATATCCTTGATGCTGGAGAGCGGACCGCGGTTGATCAGGTCGTTACGGGTCCGGCCGGTGGTCCGGCCGACCTTCAACCAGTTCGCGGCCCGATAACAGGTGCCGGCGAAGCGTTCGCGATCGACAAAAGTCTCCAACGCGCACAGCTCGTGGCCGTACTTCTGCTGCCAGTCCCGGCCGATTCGCCTGGCGATCTGGCCGAGCACATGACTGGCCAAATGCGGCACGCGAACCCAGGGCAAAATGAGAAAGCGCGTGTTGTTGGTCAGATGTGGCAGGTTGCGCGCCCGGGCGCCATCATCCCAGCCGATGAACCGATCCCGGTCTTTGCATCGCCAAGCCGCGGCCGCGAATCCCAGGCCGCCCAGCACACGGCCGCGACCATCCCGCACCAGATACTTGATGTTCTCTCCGGCCCCGCTGCGCAACCCCAGGTAATGATACTGAGCCATCAGCCCGCGCCACAAACCCGAATCCTCCGACGATGGTTCGACGATGCGGATATCCACAGGCAATAGATCGCGCAACGGTTCCGTGATCGGATCGCGTGTGTGCGCAACCATCGGCGCCGAACGATGCCGCAACGCATTGACCGAGGCGGCGCGGCGCGCAGGCAGCCGGATGTATCCGCGCGCTTCCAACTTCAGCAGCAACGACCGACACGCCATGTCCTTGGGCTGACCCGCCGCGTTGCGCCAGCCCCACAGCCCGCACAGTTCCCGTGACAGACGCGTCCGGTGCCAGTCCCCATGCTCGGTCAGCAGTTCGCGGATCCGCACAAGTTCCTCTGGCCCCACCCAACGGCCTTGGATAACCATGCTCACATTCATCGGAGCACAGCCTACGGAATCCGCAGCGGTGAAGCCAGAACAAAATCACGCCCAAACCACTTTTTTCGCTCGATCCCGTGAACGGTTACGTTGGTACGACGCCGGCTGGACCGAATGGGCAGCGCGTCCCGATCTGCCCGTCGAAGAA
>JAQBFL010000002.1:0-5039 GCA_032123415.1 bacterium
CCTGGAGTACCAGGCTTGGAGCCAAAGAAAGGCTGAACTGATGAGCGTTGCTCTAAGACCAGGCGAGACAGGCCGAGAATGGATGGAGAGGCGGCTCAAAGAAATTGCAGGTGAAACAGCCAGCGAATGGGTGGACCGGCGGCTGAAAGAAATTGCAGCGGCAGCGAAAGCGAAAGCGGAGGCCGAAGTCCGTTGTCCTGAATGTGGGTACTTGTTCGATGATGAGGATATGGCGGACGTTACCACATACTACGGTGAGGACGGGGAGCAAGACGTGGAGTGCTCGGCTTGCCTGGCCCAGATGGTTGTGACCGAGACAGTCACGCGCACTTACAAGGTTGAGCTTGCGTAGACCAAGAGGAGGATTGAACTAATGGACATCCAAGAGCTGCGAACACTCTGCAACGAGGGAGATCAGGTGTACTTGCACCTGCCACCGCCGAGGGATCCCCGAATGTCGCTGCCCGCGTCTAGGCTACTCTGCGGATCGCATGGTCCGCGAGGATATGTAACGTCAAGCGACGCGACGGGCGAGGCTGTGTATTTTTCATCCCGGGCCGTGCTGCGATTTTTGGACAAGCTGGATTTGATAGACGATACCGTTGGAGTCAAGGCCGTTCGTGTTGACAGCAAGATGGCATCACGCGGCGTGGTGCAATGAGTCAGAAAGCCCCAATAGATTCCGAGAAGACAGCCCGGTATGTGCGGCTTAGCGTAATGCAGGTCAAGCTGAATGGAGGTATCAGCGCGTCTCTCGGGTTGGAGATGATCGAATACATTCGGACATTAGAAACTGAGAACAAGCGGCTACTAGCATCTACGAAGAAGGCCGAGCAATAACAACCCAACCAGCCAGCAGCCAAACCAACAAGGGTAAAATAGGAATGCAAACTCACGATGATCGAGACTTCCGCAGTGAATGGCTAAACAGCCTCGCGGAAAAGGCCCAGCAAATGACGGACGCTAGGGAATCCGAAATCACAGCAGGAAAGGACAGTGAAAAACCGCTCGCCGAATGGAAGCACAAGGGCGTCGGAGTGATGCATCTGCCGCCAGACGAACACGGCATTCTGCGAATCAGCATCGGGGGAGGGGAAGATACACCAGTCGACGTAAAGTATTGTGTATTTCGCGGCAATCGAGGGCATTGCGTAGACCTCCTACGAAAAGCCCTAAAGGCGCTAGAGACTGGTCCCGGGCATTAGAAACTGAGAACAAGCGGCTACTAGCATCTACGAAGAAGGCCGAGCAATGACAACCCAAACCAGAAAGAAGTAAACGCATGGACCTACTCAGCAAAGCAGCCGCGTTCGTCAGAGAAGCGATGGACGTCAATAGACTAGCGGCGGCCGACGACCTCAAAATAACCCCGTACACTCTCGCGCAAATTGAAGCTGGCGTCAGAAGCCCCGAACCCTTTGTTGGCAACTACCGCGAAGCGTTTGGCGTCGATCTCTACATGGTGGCCGTGGTGTTTTTCACGGATGTCAACCAGATGCCCGAGCCACTCCGTGAGGCGTCTGAGGCGCTTCGTGTTGCGTGGAAGCAAGACATTCAGGCTACGCTAGCCGCAAGGCGGGGAGATACAAAACCGTGAATAGTAGTCACAAGCCCGGCCCCGGATGGCGGCATCTGGGATGCAGCGTACACGAACGGGCCGACGGATTGCGTGTAAACGGCAGTGGAGCGTTTTGCCGGCTGCCCGACGGCGAACTCATCAGCGGCCACCGATGGCCTGAGCGGAAAAATCTCGACCGATGCGTGGCGATCGCTGGCTCGATGAAGCGTGGAGCCATGGTGTGGGCGAAGAGGTTTTGCATAGTGTCAGAATGAGCAACCAATACAAGGAAACAAGATGTCAGACAATAACAGAATAGGCGAAGCGTGTTGGTATAAGCCGGTATACGCAACGGACGCTTGGCGGGGTGGACGTTTGCGAGCGTGGGCGACAGATTACGAGGAATTCGATTCCGGCCCAGGGCCATTTCCGGTTGGCGTGATTGAAGACGATGAACACCAAACATGCCATTCTATCGGTGTCGAAAGAATCTGCTTTGGAACCCAGCCACCGTCTTGAACAGGAGGTTCTTTTCACGTGAGCACAGACGCCAGCCTACCACCCTGCTACCGATGCAAGTCTCAACCGTGCAAGTGTGCGGACGGGATCACCCTATACCACGCTGACTGTCGAGACGTGCTGCCGTTGCTGGAGCCGGGGAGTGTGGACCTGGTGTTGACGGACCCTATGTACGGCGTGTCAATGCCTGGGGTTGCACATAACCACGTGGACGGAAAGGGAACCCGTCGGCTTGACTTCTTTCTAAACGATACGCCGGAACATGCGATGCCGCTGGCATTGGATGTCTGTGACCCGAGACGGCGATGCTTCAGCATGACCGCAAGCCTTTACGTCTGGTGTGGACATCGGCAGTTTGGCCCGTTGGTCGACCTGTTTGAAGGCGCTGGCCTTTCAACCAGATTCCTCGTATGGGCTAAGAAGGTCGTCTGTTCTGCCCCGCCTGGGAGCGGTTGGCCCAGTGGTGCCGAGTTGTGCGTGTTTGGATATCCACGCAAAGGCCGAACGTGGACACACAGAGGCAAGGATACCCTTAAAAGTAATGTAATCGTGTCGGATTCATTCCGGCATGGACAACCCGGCAAGGTAGATCATCCCATGCAGAAGCCGGTGCGGATCATTGCCCCGCAAGTACAGGCATCCTCAAACCGAGACGACCTCATCCTCGACCCCTTTGCCGGTTCCGGCACCACGGGCCGCGCCTGCAAGGACCTCGGCCGCCGTTGCATCATGGTCGAGATCGAAGAGAAGTATTGTGACATCGCCGCCAGACGACTTGAACAGGAGGTACTATTCACGTGAACACAGACGCAGAACGAATCAAAGAACTAACCGCCAACCTGATGTCACCGCGAATGAGCGTTCGCATGGCCACCGCCCGGTCGCTAATGCGTGGGGAGGATCGGGGGCTGATGACGTTTACCAGATCGGAGAAATCCTAGACCATAGGGAGAACTGCCATGGGTGAAAGGACGATCGAACAAATCAAGCGCCGACTCCGGTCGCCGGACATCGACACGCGGCTGGACGCTCAAGGTGAACTCGATGACATGGTGATTGCCGGACGGATTACGGAGGATGAATTTAAGGCCATCATGCAAACCGCCCGTAAATACTGGAGAAAAAATTATGGGTGAAGACACTGATCCGGCTGCCAATGTTCATTACTTGTGGTTTGAGGTAAATACTGGAGAAAAAATTATGGGTGAAGACACGAACATCGCGTGGTGTGACCACACCTGGAACCCTTGGCTGGGTTGCGAACGCAAGGCCGGCCACCCGGGTTGCGTGAACTGCTACGCACAAGACTATTTCCGACACTGGAAAATTACCGGCAAGCGACGGAAGACAGCCGAGGCGTACTGGCGGCAACCGCTGAAGTGGGACAAACAGGCGGAAGAGGAGGGCGTACAGAGGAGCGTCTTCCCGTCGATGTGTGACCCGTTCGAGGATTGGGACGGACCGATCGTGAACGCGAAAGGGGAGCGGCTTGCGTGTTACCCAGATTCCCGGGCCCCTGGCTTCACACGCTGGCCGCCCCAGTGCATTCCCGCTCCAGACGGACTCCCCGCCAGGGCACACGGGTTGCAATGGCTCACAATGGACGACGTCCGCCGCGACCTCTTCCAATTGATCGACCAGACGCCGAACCTCACTTGGATTCTGGCTACGAAGCGGCCGGAGAATATCAGGCGGATGTGGTCAATGGTCCGGCCGCCGGAACTCCCGGACATCGACCCCGGTGAATGGTTCCGCCCCAACGTGCAACTACTCTACTCCGCCAGCGACCAGGCCAGCCTCGAATCGGGTATCGGGCACCTGCTCCGATGCAAGGACTTGTCGCCGGTTTTGGGCCTCAGCCTGGAACCGCTGATTGGGCCGATAGATCTGCATTTTGGCGACGACATGAACGGGGACGAAGACAGCGGAGTCGGTTGTGTGCCGTGTGACGCTGGCGGAACCATGCACCAACATTACATCGGCGAATCATGCAACCGTGGTATCGACTGGATCATAGTCGGTGGCGAGTCAGGCCCCAACGCGAGGCCGTGCCAGATCGAGCACGTCGACGATATTCTTCGGCAATGCGAGGAGGCTGGGGTGTGGTGTTTCGTCAAACAGATGGGCTCGAATGCCGTGACGAGCAACGTCAATCTCTTCGACTATCCCCGGAGTCTGTATCCCATCGATGGGAGGGACGGGTGGAAACCATGGGGAGAGTTCGCGGCCGGCGCTCGTATTCCGTTCGCGCATCCCAAGGGCGGCGACCCAGCCGAGTGGCCAAACGAGATGCGAGTCCAACAATACCCAGATGTGAAACCATGAACAGGAGAACGCGACCATGACACAAATGCCTGACAAGTACAAGTGCAATATCTGCCAAGTCGTTTCCGATGCTGCCGACATCCGGGGCTTCTATTGGGAAGGTGGCCAGATAACATTTAACACTGCTGAAAACTGTTGCCTCCATATTCACCAGAAATGTCTGGATGCACTCGTTGCAGCGAGAGCCAAGGAGACCGAGCCAGAGGCGGCCGGAAAATCTGCGCGAGAATGCGGATTTTGCGGCAGGGGCTTTTCGACGCGGGCGGCCGTGGTCGCGCATATCGAGCAGTGCCCGGAGCATCCTCTGGCGGACGAAAGGGCAGAGGTCGAGCGACTCACGAAGGAACTGGCCGACCTGCGTAACTCGACGTACGGGTGCATGTCATCGTGGCCGGAGGACAGAAATTATCTGGCCGAGGCAGACCTCCCGTTTGCCGTGAAGGCCGCCGACCTCCGAGAGATGGTTGCGGCCAAGGCCAAGGCAGAGGCCGGAGTTATCTATGATTGTATGTCTTGTGGTCAGGAATTTCTCGACGAAGAATCGCTTGACGCGCACATCGAACAGTGTCCGAAGCATCCTCTCGCGGCGGCCAAGGCAGAGATCGAGCGACTCCAGGAAGTCCTCAGCATCCACGAG
>JAQBFL010000003.1:0-8323 GCA_032123415.1 bacterium
ATGCGTCCGTCCACAAGCTGAATACCCAGTGTGCGGAGGATCGTATCCGTGAAGAACCCGTTGCAGCCGGGCTGCGGTTCCTGGGCATACAGGTAACGCAGGACCATGATGATCTCTTCACAAAGAAGGGTCGCTATACCAGCGTCCAGTGCGGTCCCGAGATATGGGAACCACAGGTCCTCTCTGGGCTCCGGTCCCAGTAGATCCTTGGCGTGATCCAACACGGGCCTCAACTGGCCCACGTTCTCGATGTTGAGACCCATCAGTGCGTGCGCCATCGGCAGATAGTAGGCCGTGTCGGGAAACCCGATCGGCGTTTGCTCACTCTTCTCTTGTCGGGCTTTCTCATAGAAAGCTTCGGCCTGGGCGTAGATGTTATGGGCCCCGCGAATGGCGGCACTGGCAATAATCTTTGACATGGTATGCGCTCTCCTTAAATCACTGTTCGCAGCCTGAGCAGGAAGTTCCGTGCGGAATGCTGTCGACGGCAATGGCGTGCCCGCTGCACCCTTTTCTAATTCCCGATACACGGCCATCACTCTGGATGGGCGTCGGTGCCCCCGAGTCGGCCACGACGGCCGCTTCGCTTCCCGACAGAAAACTCTTGCCATACATCAGCGGCCGCAATTTCAGGGCCACCCGTTTCTTGTCCATATGGGCCATCATCAACTGAGCCGCCTTCACGGGGTCGTTTTCGAAGTTGAACTTACCGCCGACCAGTTGCTCGATATCCTCGGTCAGGAACTTCGTCAGAACGGGACTTCCCAGAACCCGCATGGCGGGGCTGTAGTTCACATACGCGCCGGAGGCGACGCAGTAGAACCCGATGGCAATAGCCTTCTCACACATGGCCTCGGGCGCCGCGCCGGCAATCGGCAGGTCGGAGAGCTTGTCGCCGAGTCCACCTTCCTTGATCATCTCGCAGAGCGCGACCAGGATGCGGCTGTTGTCCACGCAAGACCCGAGATGCAACACGGGCGGAATCCCCACGGCTTCGCAGATTTCCCGCAGGCCTGCCCCGGCCCACTTGGCCGCGGCTTCGGGCTGGAGAAGTCCGACCTTGGCACAAGCGGTCGCTGCACAGCCTGTCATAACCACGAGAACATCGTTGGCGATCAGTTCCTTCACCATTTTCACGTGGCTGTCGTCCTGAGTCTTCAAGACGGTGTTGCAACCGATCACGGCCGCGACACCCCGCAGGCGTCCCGAGATAATGCCGTCGTTCAGCGGCCGGAAAGTGGCGCGGTACCGTCCGCCAAGGTGCCGGAACGTGTTCTGCACCGTGAACCCCGCGACCAGATCTGTTTTTCCAGCCGGGATATCCACGGCGCGACGGTTGGGATAGTTCTCAACCGCCGTCCGGACGATCTGCTTGGCAATGTCGTAGGCGTGCTCCTCATCAAACGCAATATGCTGGGCTCCTGGAATCCGCGCCTTCTTGCTGGTGGTGACCACCTTGGTGTGGAACTTCTGGGCGTGTTCCACAAGGGCCGGCATGATGCACTGCACGTCTACGAGCATCACATCCACCGCGCCGGTCGCCAGTGCCAGTTCCTGATGCAGGAAGTTTCCGACTACTGGAGCGCCCTGACGCATGAGAATCTCGTTCGCCGTACAGCAGATACCTCCGACCAGGATACCGTCGGCGCCTTTGGTCTTGGCAAACGCCAGCAGCTCGGGGTCACGACTGGCCGCGACGACCATCTCGGAGAGTGTCGGTTCATGGCCATGCACGACGATGTTGACGTAATCCGTTCTGAGAACGCCGAGATTGACTTGGCTGCGCACCGGCTGTGGGGATCCGAAAAGGATGTCGCTAAAGTCGGTGGCGAGCATGGCCCCGGCCCAGCCGTCACCCATGGAGGTCCTCAACCCATGCATGATCAGGTTGATGTAGTCGGCGTCGACACCCTCGTGCGTGCGGTGTAGCGTCTCGACAATCTCGTGTTCGACGCCCACGGGCAGTAGACCGAGCTTGCGCCAGTTTTGCACCGTGGCCTCGGGGGCACGCAGCGCGGGGTACCGGATTTCGCCCTCCTGCTGGTTGAACTGGCCCAGAGCCAGATCGGCCATCTCCAGCGCAATCGCCTCCACTTTTCGACCGTCGGTCTTCACGCCCCACTCCATCGCCAGGGCCAGGAGTCTCTGAGGGTCCTTGATCGAGTACCCTTGTGCCTCACCCTTGGCCACCAGTTTGAGCGTCTTGACAATGTCATGCCCATGATCCGAGTGGGCCGCCACGCCAGCGGCCACTTGCCGGATCAACTGCCGCGCGGCGATGGTCTCGGCCGTCGCGCCACAAACGCCCCGCTTGGCACCCGTTTCCCGCAAGCTGATGCGGCAGGGCCCCATATCACAAATTCGGCAACAGACCCCCTTCTCACCGAAAGGGCAGCGTGTTCCCTGTTCAAGGTGACGGGTGTGCGCCGTTTCCATGCCCGCGGCGTTGGTCTTATTCAAGACTTGCTGGGCAACAGGATCAGCTGTTCGTTCATCAATCTGCATGGTGTTTGTCTTTGCCATCTTGTCCTCACTTTGATTGTTGGGTGGCGGATCGCGCCGCGAGATTGTCGGTGATACGTGCCACCGCTGCCCCGGTCTCCCGACCGGCGCCGTCGCTTACCGAACGCCCCGACATCTCCGCATCCCGAAGCGTGTCATCGTACGGCAGGAAACCGGCGAATTCCCAGCCGGGCAGGGACTCGACCAGAAAGCGCGAGTCTTTTTCAGACCGGATCTTGTTCCCTATCGCTAAAATCTGTTTAAGGCCAAGTTGGCCTGCAAGTTCGCGGATTCGCAACGCCGTTTCCACGGCTCGCAAGGACGGATCGACAACCACGATCAGGGCATCCACCGTACGGACAGTCCCCCGACTCAAGTGTTCTACGCCAGCTTCCATGTCGAGGATAAGATCCGCTTTCCCGTCGACGAGCAGATGAGCTATCAGAGCCCTGATCAGGGCGTTCTCAGGGCAGTAACAGCCGGCCCCACCTTTCTTGACCGCACCGGCGACCAGCACGCGGACCCCACCGATGTCGACGGCATACCGGTCCGGGATGTCATCCACAAACGGATTCAGGCGGAACATCCCGCCGGTCGTACCCGGCTTGACCCCCATCTTTTCTTCAATCAGATCCTTCAGAGCTACCAGCGGTTTGAGTTCGTCCGCCTGCGGGTAACCCATGCAGGCCGCCAGATTGGAGTCGGGGTCGCAATCGATCGCCACGACGTCATGGCCACCCGCCTTCAACGCTTTCGCGAGGAGGGAACACACGGTTGTTTTTCCAACTCCGCCTTTGCCAGTTATCGCAATCTTCATGCGTGATGGTTTCCGGTGGCTTCAGCCGGAACGGTTGAAGCCGCATGATCTCGCTCCAGAAAATAGTTGGCCCAGCCGGAGGTACGCTCCAGTTCCCTCTTGCGCGCCGGCATGTAGCCGCGGCGCATCTCCTCCAGCCGGCCCACGCTCTTCAGCCGCTCGTACACGACCGTCCACATGCACTGGCGATCCTCGGGGAAAGCTTCGCACATCCCGTCGCGGCTTCCGCCGCACGGGCCGTTACGCTGTCCCTTGGCGCATTGACCGCCGGGACAGCAGTACGCCGTGTCCGGCAGGGCGCAATCGCCGCAGTCCCGGCAGCCGAACGCCAGGAACTTGAGGAAGAACTCGCCGACGTGCGAGGCGCGCGCCACGGCTGACCTGTCGCCGACGGCGCGATAGTAACGGGTCAACAGGCGGCAGCCGGCCGCACGGCGGTAAAACACCGCACGGTGCATGGCCCGCTCAAGCGCGTAGCCGGCCGACCGCCGTCCCTTGCCGAGCGCGGGTAGGGGATCGCCATCCGGCGGACCCGGGCGGCACGATGCCGACGGAGGAAAAGCGTAGAATTCGCCCTTCCGGCCGAAGGACACTTCCGGAACGAACTCCTCCCAGCGTGGCGCGAGTTCCGCCGCCCGTTCGATAATCGTTCGGAAATCAGGCGTCTTGAGGGCGAAGCCTCCGATATGCACGCCCTGGAAGCCCATCCCCTTGAACATGGCCACCATTTTGGCGGCGCGTTCAAGGCGCTTCCCTTTGCCTTTGTCGGAGTCTTTCGACTCGGCTTCCAGCACCGCCAACAACTCGTCCGTGACCACGCAGCCCGGCACCAGCCCCGCATGCATCGTCCTGGCGGCGCCGTAACTCAAGACGTACACATTGCCGATGAGCGGAACCCGCAGGTCGCGGGCCGCCAGGTAGCGCTTTACTTCCAGGAACTTGCGCATGTCGTAGCCGAGCTGGGTAACGATAAAATCCGCGCCGGCCGCGATCTTCCGCTCCAGCTTGAAGAATTGCGGCATCAATTCAGCCTCCGTCAGCTTGAACGGAGAAACCGCCACCCCCACGAAAAAGTCGGTCGCGGGCAGCCGGACGGTCGTCCCCTTCTTCATCCCGGGGATTTCCAGGCCGGCGTTCATGGCCTTCGTGTATTTGACGGCCTGAACGGCATCCAGATCGAATACGCTGGCTGCATGGCCTTCGAAACCGCTCGCCGGATAGTCGCCCGTCACGACCAGGATGTTGTGGATTTCCGCCCGCGCCAAAGCCATCAGGCGCGACTCCATCGCGTTGCGATTCAAATCCCGGCATGAAAAATGAACCAGAGCATCCAGCCCGAAGTCGCGAATGGCCGGGGCCAGCGCGTCGGGCATGATGGCGGGATTGCCGCCGGGGTTGTCCGTCAGGCTGACGGCGTGAATGACCAACCCGGAGGCGGACACGTCCCTCGCAAAGGCAAGCGCCGCCTCGACGTTCGCCCCCTCCTTGCCGCGCCCGGGCACGAACTCGCAGGTGATGGCGAATTCACCTTGTCTCAGCGCTTCCCGTAAGGTCACAGTTGGTACCGACATACGCACTCCAGTCGTCAGAAGAGGCCTGTCACATCGCCCGTATCGACGTTCACATCTATATTCCGGAACGACGGCGACGAAGCCGTGCCCGGCATCAGCTTGATGGCGCCTGCCACGGGCACGAGGAATCCGGCGCCCCGGTATATCAGAACGTCGCTGATCGGCAACACCCACCCCTTCGGTCGGCCCTTCAGGTCCGGATTATGCGAAAGACTCAGGTGGGTTTTGACCATGCACGTCCCCATGTCCCGCGTCGTGGGATCCTGCTCATACAGCTTGATCTTCGCGAGCGCCGTATCGGTATAGGTGACCCCATCGGCACCGTAGATCTCCTTGGCTATCAACTCGATACGGTCGCGTAACGGAGTCTCCAATTCGTACAGGTAGTGGAAATGATTCGGCCTCTCACAGGCCGCTACCACCGCCTCGGCCAGTTCCACGGCCCCCTCGCCGCCCTTAAGCCAGTGCTTCGACAGGGCACACAGGGCGCCCGCCTGCTCCGCCACCTTCCGGACGAGGCTGATCTCGTTCTCTGTATCGGTGTGGAAATGGTTGATGCAAACCACCGGGGTGACTCCGCTCTTCTTCACCGTTTCGATATGGGCAATCAGATTCTGACAGCCGGCCTCCACAAGGGGCAGATTCTCATGGGTGTAGGCTTCATTCAACGGCATACCGGGCTTCACCTGCGGGCCGCCCCCGTGCATTTTGAGCGCGCGGATCGTCGCAACAATCACCACGGCATTGGGCTTGAGACCCGAGGCGCGGCACTTCAGGTTCCAGAACTTCTCGAATCCGATGTCGGCGGCGAATCCGCTCTCGGTGACAAGATACTCACTCAGTCGGGTGCCCAACTCGTCGGCGATGACAGAACTCTGTCCGATCGCGATGTTGGCGAACGGTCCAGCATGGACCAGGACAGGATTCCCCTCGATCGTCTGTAAGAGGTTGGGATTCAAGGCCTTGACCATCCAGGCGGTCATGGCACCGTCCACTTCCAGGTCCTTCGTGGTAATCTCCCGACCCGACGTGTCATGAGCCACGACGATACGCGCGATCCGCTGCCGGAAGTCCCGCAGATCCTTGGCCACGGCCAGGATCGCCATCACCTCGCTGGACACCGTGATCTGAAACCCGGAATCCATCTCGAAGCCGTCCATCTTCCCGCCCCTGCCGATTCTGATGTTGCGCAGTGCCTGGGCGCAGTAGTCCATCGTCCACTTCATCTGGACCCGAGACGGATCGATATCGAGCCGTCGCAGGCCGGCGGCGGCGAGCCTCGCATCGTCGTAGTTCGCCTCGTGCTGCATCCGCGCGGTTAAGGCCACCATGGCCAGGTTGTGCGCGTTGGAGATCGCGTCGATGTCGCCCGTTAGACCAAGGGAGAGTTCCGTCAGAGGCAGACACTGCGCCAGGCCGCCGCCGGCGGCTGAGCCCTTCACGTTGAACGTTGGTCCGCCGCTCGGCTGACGAATGGCACCCGCAACCTTCTTTCCGATCTTTGCCAACCCATCCACAAGACCAATCGTGGTCGTGGTCTTTCCCTCGCCCAGGGGCGTCGGCGTAATCGCGGTCACATCCACGTACTTGCCCTGCGGCCGCCCGTTCAGCCGCGCCATGGCCATGGCAAAATCCACCTTGCCGATGCGCCGACCCATGGGAATGAGTTCGTCCTCGCGCAACCCCAGGTCACGTCCCAAGGTCAGGAACGGCTTCATGCCCCCCGCGGCAACCTCGGCGATCTGCCAATCCTTCATGTTCAGGGGGTCGAGAACGCATTCGACTCCCGGCCGGGATATTTCCCGGCATTTCGCGGAAGATGATTGCCTGGCGACGCCTTTGGGGCTCGAGCTCCGCAATGGTGCTGGACTACGTTGCGCGGCCTTTGGTATATTCATGAGGCTAAAGAGTAGCACTACCACGCCGTGGTAGCAAGGCAAAAAGGTAAAGCAAAAAAGGGGGGGCTCCACCCCCCCCCTTCTCGGCCCCCCTCCCCCCAGGCCGGGGGCGTGGCATATGGATGCGGCTGACGCGCCGACGGAAAGACGGGAATTAGAAATGAAGAACGGACGGGGCGGCAAACGGCAACGGAAACCTGAAACGACGGCGCGCGCGGAGACGCGGGCGGAGACGGTCAAGCGCCTCCGCGGCATCCTGGAGCGAACCCAAGCCGAGTTGGCCAATGCGTTGGGGGTGTCCGAGAAGGCCGTCCAGAGTTACGAGCAGGGGTGGCGGGACGTTCCCGTGCGCGTGATGATTCAGCTTCTGGTTCTGCTGGCGTTGTATCGCCGGCATACGATGGACGACGTTCCCTGCTGGGAAATCCGCAAGTGCGACCCGGCCCAGCGCGAGCGCTGCGCGAGCTTCACGGTGGGACGCGGCCAATTCTGCTGGTTCGTGGGTTCGAAGGACTGCCGCCCCGCAGCCTCCGGCAACGCGGACTCCATTCTTCCCTGCATGGAGTGCCCCGTCGTCCGGCGTCTTCTGGCGGGCAAGCTTGTCCGGTCTGCCTGAACGTCAGTTCGTTTGCGAACGCGTCCCGCGGGCCCGGCCCCCATTCTCACGCTGCCCGATGCGAACCGTTACCCCGCGCATGGGCATTTCGACACCTCGCGTTGCGCCATCTTGCGTTGACTACCACGCTGTGGTATGTCACAATTGCTATTGATTCGGATAAGGCGGAAAGCGCGAGGCTGAATAGACTGTTACGGCCGCGCGTGGGTGAATGTGAGGCCGCGTGACGGCCCAGTGACGGGCTTTTCCGCGGCTGTCTGTCGGGCTGAACGGCCCAGCGGTCGGCCCTCGGCGACGTATCGCTGGCGCAGCGGCCGCGATAGGAGTACGATATCCCGATACCGGCATAGTTTGTCTTGCCCGAGCAGAGAGCATCCATATGACGTTCAAAAGATGTCCCGGGAGCTTGGCGTTTGCGCAGCCGAAAATCGAACTGGTGCGTTGTCCGCACTGCGGTGAAGACACGGAGGTTTGGACCGACGAGGCAGAAGGGAAGTGTGCCAAGTGTGGCCGTGCCGTATGCCGCACCACCACGCAGTCCTGTATCGACTGGTGCAAGTACGCGCGCGAGTGCCTCGGAGACGAGGCGCACAAGCGGTATCAGGACCTGAAGACCCGGCTGCGGAAAGAGGCTCTTCTCAAGGCGGCAGAACCGCACTTGGTCAATGAACGCGATCGCCAGAGGGCTCGGGCCAGGGTTGAATGTGCCGAAGGGATTCTCCGTCGCGAAAGGGACGCGGACCCGAATGTCGTGATCGCGGCCGCCGCGTTGCTCGACGTGCGGCGCGTTGAACCGGAAGGCGGCGAACGTAATGCCGCCCCGGTCCCTTGCCCGAATGATACGGCGTCGCCGGCGGCCGAGATTCTCCACGAGTTGGGATATCCAGAAGGATTCATCAAGGAAGTGTGCGGCATCGTG
>JAQBFL010000004.1:0-2994 GCA_032123415.1 bacterium
GTGAAGGTCAGCCTGCTGGCAGACAACTGGAACCTGCCGCGCGACTTCGCCGTCCAGATCCAGTTCGTCTACGAGAATCTCAGTCCGACCTCCCCTGCCGGGCCGTTCGACGCAGCGGCAGGGAAATGGCGAACGGTCGAGGGCCTGTGGGTTGGGCGAGCACTCTCGGGAGCGGTTGCGGTCAGCAGCGACGACCGGAAGCGAGGCGCGGAGTAGGCGCGGTCAGTTTCGTGCCATGAACTAAACCGCTTCGCGGTAGCCCTCTGATCGCACAGGTGTTTCTGCAGTCGACCAACGACGCAGCCTTCTTCGTCAGTCTCTGCTCTCCCTCGCGGCATCGCAACCTCATACTGCACTGACATGCGCGGCCGTTTCTGCAACACTCTTCTCTTCCCACACAACGCCGCGCCGTGGGGGCGCGGTCGGGGAGAGGAGTGGTGTGATGCAACTCAGGGACAAGCTGCGCGAGGACATGCAGATCAGGAATCACAGCGAGAACACGATCCGGCACTACATCAGTCTGGTCGGCGGGTTCTTCGAGTGGTTCGGCAAGCCGCCGTCTCAGGCCGCGCGCGATGACGTGCGCGACTTCCTCCTGTACATGATCAACGACAAGGGCGTCGTGGCGGGCACCTACGGGCAGTATCGCACGGCGCTGAAGTTCTTCTTCGAGATCACGATGGGCAAGCCGTGCGTCATTGAAAGGATCCTCACGCCGAAGCGGGCGCACCCGCTGCCGGACGTGATGAGCCTCGATGAGGTGCTGACGCTGCTGGAGGCCGTGCAGTCGTACCGCAACCGCGTGACGCTCACGGTGATGTATGGCGCGGGGCTTCGCATCACCGAGGCGTGCGCGCTCTCCGTCGGCGACATCGATTCGGAGCGCATGGTGATCCATGTGCGCAACGGCAAGGGCCGCAAAGACCGCTACGTGATGCTGCCGCAGATGGTGCTGTCATTGCTGCGCAAGTACTGGCGCATGGCCAAGCCCAAGGACTACCTGTTCCCCGGCATGAAACAGGGCCGGCACATCACGCCGCAGAACATCCGGCGGGAGTTCCACAAGGCCCGCAGGCGCGCCGGCCTCCCCAGCCGCTACCACCCGCACACGCTGCGGCACAGCTTCGCCACGCACCTCGTCGACGCCGGCGTCGATCTCGAAGTCGTACAGGCGCTCCTGGGACACACGTGCATCAGCACGACCAGCATCTACGCGCGCACGAGCACCAAGCGCATCCGCGAAGTGAAGAGCCCGCTGGATGCGGAGCCGGATGACAAGTCACCGGACGACGGCGCGCCCGTGCCGGTATAGCAGGCCGTGCGCGTCGAGCCGACGCTCGGCGCCATCTTCAGAGCATTCGGCGGCGAGTATCTCAAACGCAGGGGCGCGACCGAGCGTCAGCGCGCGGTGATGCGTCACATCGCCACGTGTCGCACACCCGCTCTCGGCGGACACAAGTACGCGTGCGACTCGTGCGACCACCGCTCAGTGATCACGTGGAACTCGTGCCGCGACCGGCACTGCCCGTTGTGCCAGGGCCGCGAGTCGGCCAAGTGGGTCGACGCGATGCGACAGCGCATCCTGCCGACTCACTACTTCCACGTCGTCTTCACCGTCCCGCACGAGCTCAACTTCCTGATGCTGCTCAACAAGAAGCGCTGCTACGACATCCTGTTCAAGGCGTCGGCGGAAACTCTGAAGAAGGTCCTCGGCGACCCGAAGCGACTCGGGGCCAAGCCTGCGTTCACGTCGGTGCTGCACACCTGGACGCAGGACTTGCAGTTCCACGCTCACGTCCACGCCATCGTCAGCGGCGGCGGGTTGTCGCTCGATAAGAAGTCGTGGGTCGCGTCGCGCCCGAACTTCCTCGCGCCCGTGAAAGTGCTGTCGCGCGTCTTCCGGGGCAAGTTCCTAGAGTTGCTCTCGCATGCGCAGGCGGATTGTGATGATCCGCTCGTGCTCCGCAGCGATGTCGCGTGCCTCGCCGATCGAGACGAGTTCGATCGCTTCAAGAGCCGGCTCCGCCTCAAAGACTGGGTCGTCTATGTGAAGGAACCGCTCCGCGGACCGCTGGCCGTATGCAAGTACTTCGCGGGGTACACCCATCGCGTCGGCATCTCCAACAAACGCATCGTGGCGGTCACAGACGGTCGCGTCCGTTTCCTCGCCCGTCACCGCGCGAAGGACGGGACGTACCTCGGCATGCGGGAGTTGTCTCTCGATGCCGACCGGTTCATCAGTCGCTTCTTGCTGCACGTGCTGCCCCGCGGCTACACACGCATCAGGCACTATGGCATCACTGCGCCGGGCAACATCAAGACGCAGATCCCACTGGCGTGCGCGCTCATTAAAGAAGCCAATGCCCTTGCCAAACCTGACGGTGAGGACGATCGCGATACCCAACCGCCGACGGATCCATCGGTCTGCCCGAAGTGCGGTGGCAGGATGCTGCTGCTGCAGACCTTCGATCCCGTGCGAAGGGACCCGTTCGACACGTCATGAGCTACGTCAGAGGACGCCATCATGGAAAGACGCATCACGCCCGCGCACCGTCGACGCGAGCTGGGGACCGCTGCGTCTCTGATGACGATTTCGCGTCAGGTCGTGGCCGACTACGCGCCGCCCGGCTTGCCCCGCGACCTCACTGCCGCACCGCGTCGACCCTCCTCGAACACACGGACCCGCTGATTCCCCCTATAGCACGGCGCCGGCCATCCGGTTGACGCGGGGGCGTGGCGGTTCAGATCATGCTGCTATTGCGCAAGCCGGTGCGGCGTCGGTCGGAGAGCGCGCCGCCACGGCACGGCGTGGCTGAAGTGCTTGACTGCCGGCTTTCGCAATCGCCTACTCCAAAGCGACCGCCAATTACTCTATTGGCTTCCAAGGCCGGCATAGTCCCAGCCTGAATCTTTCATGCCGCGCCACTCATCGGCCCATGGCGAGCCGTCTACAACAACCAGTCCCTCAAGCTCACGCCACAACGGAACATAAGA
>JAQBFL010000005.1:0-3441 GCA_032123415.1 bacterium
GGCGCGGGTGGGCGGGCGGGCCCTCCGTCGCCTCTCTTTGCCGCGGGAGGTTTCGCCGCTCTATGATTTGGGAGCAGAGATGCGAAATTTGCCACCACCCGGCTAATCGTTTCGAGTTCAGCCGCGGTCGCGACCTGGCGGTCGATCCGGGGCCTGCCTCGGGGTCGATCAATTTCCTGGCGTACCCCTTCCTGGAAGTGAACGGCCAACCGCGGCGGGTGCCGACGCTGTTCCTCTTCCGGCGGACGGCGTGCCGCACCAAACATGCCGGAGCGTGACCGCGCGGCGCGTGGCCGATAAGGAGAACCCATATGGCGGCGGTGGACGAGTGGATTGCCCGTGAGTACTTCGAGATGCTGGGTTACTTTGTGTACCAGCCCCGCAAGTACACCGTTCCAGGCCGCCAGAAGCTGGCCTCGGAGGAGATGGACCTGGTCATTGTCAACCCGACCGTCTCCCGCGAGATCAGGCCCGAGCGGCTATTGTGGACGAGCGAGGACTTCGCGGGCGTTCCGCGCGCCGTGGTCGGCATCCGCGGCTGGCACACGGAGCGCTTCTACGCGTCGACCTTCGAGCAGGTTCCGGACATACTGCGCTTCGTCGAACCGGAATCGCGCCGATTTGCGGCCGGCATTCTCGGTACGGACGCCATGGCCAACGTGATCTGTCTGCCGCGGCTTCCCGCGTCGGGGGATCTCAAGGAGAAGACGATCCAGGCGTTGCGGGAGAGGGGCATCGACGGTGTCATCTCGTTCCGGGCCATGCTCGAGGAACTGATCCTGCGCGTCGAGACGAACCGCAACTACGAGAAGTCCGACCTGCTCCAGATCATCCGTCTGCTCAAGAACTACGAACTGATCAAGAATCCGCAGCTTGAACTGTTCGCTAAAGCTGCGAGACCAGACCCCGCAACTCGTCGAGCATCGCGTCGGGCGCGGCCTCCGTCAGCCGCGGAAACCGCCCCCCCGGCATGACCGGTTCCCTGTCGCGCCACAGGCGCACGACGCCGTGGCGGACCTCCACGCGGCGCAGACCGCGCCGCGCGGATTCGATCCGCAGGAGCGCCACATCGATCAGGCGGTTGACCGACGGCGGCGGGGGGCCGAAGCGGTCGCGCAGTTCCTCGCGCAGCGCCGCGGCCTCCGCCGTTTCGGTGGCGCGTGCGAGCCGCCCGTAGAGCCCCACGCGCAAGGCTTCGTCCTCGACATAGTCGTAGGGGATGGATGCGGCGCCCGGCGCGCGCGGATCGGAGGGCGAAAGGCCGATGAAGTCCAGCGCAAGCTCCGCCTCCGCGAGCGGCGGGGCCGGCTCGCCCTTCAGCCGTGCGATGCTGCGGCGCAGCAACTGGCAGTAGAGATCGAAACCCACCGCCGCGATGTGCCCGCTCTGGCGCGCTCCCAGCAAGTTGCCCGCGCCGCGGATCTCCAGGTCCCGCAGGGCGAGGCTGAAACCCGCTCCCAGGCCGGAATGGCGTTTCAGAGCGGCGATACGCTGCCGAGCGTCGCTCTCGATGCGGCCCGACTCGGGCAGCAGGAAATAGGCATAGGCCTTGTGGTTCGAGCGGCCCACGCGGCCGCGAAGCTGGTAGAGCTCGGCGATTCCGAATCGGTCGGCGCGGTCGATGAGGATGGTGTTGGCGTTGGGAATGTCCACGCCGCTCTCGATGATCGTGGTGCAGACCAGCACGTCGAACTCCCGCGCCACGAAGCGGTGCATGGCGTCGGACAATTCGTCCGCCGCCATCCGCCCGTGCGCGACGAGGATGCGCGCCTCGGGCGCCAGCCGCGCGATGCGCCCGGCCGCCCGCTCGATGGTCAGGATGCGGTTGTGAAGGTAGAACGCCTGGCCCTCGCGGTTCAGTTCGCGCAAGATGGCCTTGCGCACGATGTCGTCGGTGTTCTTCGCCACGATGGTCTCGATGGCCATCCGCTCCTCGGGGGGGGTGCGGATCAGGCTCATGTCCCGCGCGCCCGTCATGCTCATGTACAGCGTGCGCGGGATCGGCGTGGCGGTCATCGTCAACACGTCGACCAACCGCCGCACCTGCTTGAACCGCTCTTTATGCCGCACGCCGAAGCGCTGTTCTTCGTCGATGATGACCAGGCCCAGACGCTTGAACCGCACGGAGGGTTGCAGCAGGGCGTGGGTCCCGATGACGATGTCGACGGACCCGTCTTCCATGCCGGCCAGCGTGCGGCGGCGTTCCGCGGGCGCGGCAAAACGGCTCAGCGTCTCGATGCGCACCGGGTAGCCGGCCATGCGATCGGAGAAGGACTCGACGTGCTGCTGCGCCAGCACGGTCGTGGGCACGAGCACCGCCACCTGCCGTCCGGCCATGACGGCCTTGAAGGCCGCCCGCATGGCCACTTCCGTCTTGCCGTACCCCGCGTCTCCGCAGATCAGGCGGTCGGTGGGGCGGGGCGATTCGAGATCGCGCTTGGTCTCTTCGATGGCCCGCGCCTGGTCTTCGGTCTCGCGGTACGGAAAGGCCATCTCGAAATCGCTCTGCCATGCGGTGTCCGCCCCGAAGGACTCGCCGCCCTGGGCGGCGCGGGCGGCTTCGGTCTCCAGCAGGGAAGCGGAGAGGTCGAGCACGGCCTGCTCGGCCTCGGCCTTCTCGGTCGACCACCGGCGGCCGCCGAGGCGGTGCAGCGCCGGGGCATGGCGCGCCAGGCCCATATAGCGCGTGAGCAGGTGGGCGTGAGAGACGGGCACGTGCAGCCTCGCTTCGTCCGCGTACTCGATGGTCAGCACTTCCTGGCGTTCGTTCTGGAAGACGATTTCCGACACCCCCTCGTAGCGCCCCAGGCCGTGGTCGGCATGCACGACGAGCTCGCCCGGTTCGATCTCGGAGGCGTCCGTGACGCGCCGCCCCAACGCGGCGGCGGGACGCGGGCGGTTGCCATGGGGATCGTACCGCCGCGGCGTGCGTTTGCGCCGTCCCACGATGTCCGCTTCGCCCAGCAAGACCAGCCCCAGCTTCCCGCTCACCACGCCGCCCGAGATGCGCGATACGGTGAGGCACTCCGGAGCCACTCCCGCTTCCAACAGACGCGGACGATAATGTTCCAGCGCGCCGGAGGTGTCGAAACAGACCCGTACCGTCCATCCGTGCGTTGCATCGCGTTGTCTGACGGAGTCCGGCTCCCGCGGCGGAACGGGGGCGTCGCTCCGACCGGGTACGGCGAGCCGCGCGAGGGCCGCGAACAGCGCCTGGCGCCGCGCTTCGGCCGCATCCGGTCGGAAGTCCTCCGGCGGCAGGGCGAAGGCATCCTCGACGGGACGCAGGTCCGGGAACGGCACGGCCGATGTGTCCGCGTCGAGGTCGTCGAGGACGATCTGACGATCGGCGCGCCGCGCGAAGGCCTCGCGAAGCTCCGCCAGAGAGGCCATGCCGCCGGCCGCGGACGCTCCGGCCTCGGCCTGCGCCTCTTCCAGAAT
>JAQBFL010000006.1:0-2896 GCA_032123415.1 bacterium
CGCTGCGTGCGAGCGCCAAACCGAAGATTGAGAACTGGCCGTGGAATCTCGCGCCCACCCGCTGTCCAAAGCGGACTCGCAGCGCTCTGCAGACGAGGTTCGGATCCTCGATTGGGGTATTGTTGCGGTCGACGTTCCGGGCTCTGGGCGGATCGGAGATGGGTGAGTGGCCCGGGGGGATTTCACCCCCAGGCTCTCCGAGGTAGGGTCGAGGGCTGGCGCGGTGACGGTAGGTCCGGCCTATCTGTTACTCCGCCTTTCGGCTGTGGAGTGCCTCAATAGCCGGGCCGTGGTTCCGTTTCCAGCCCCCGCCTCGTCAAACGCAGCATGCGGATTTCCCGCACTACGCTTTCCTGCCCGCTTCACGTCAAGGGTTATGTGGCCTATCGGCTGGGGAGCGCTTTCACCGGCGCGAATCGTCGGACCCGATAGTCATTGAACAGACCTAGAGTCTCGTAGAGCCACCGCTTACTCCACCTCTTCCAACCGAAGCCTCGGCGTTTCCGGGCGCGCATCAGATGCCGTCGAATCTTCTTCTCCACCCAGTCGCGGACATAGCCGAAACACCGGCTCGAGTGTCCTATGGCGAAGTAGTTCACCCAGCCACGCAGAATCGGGTTCATCAGTTCCACCACCCGCTCCACGGGTTGCGACTGGAAGCGTCGAAACGTGTCTTTGAGGTTACGCAGCAGGGCCGTCCGCTTCTTCAGCAGCGGCGTATACTGCGCCCGCCATACTCCCTTCAGACTTCGGACACGGCGAAACTCAAAGCCCAAGAATCCAAAACACTCCCCCTTCGCCAGGTTCGCGGTCCGGGTCTTTTCGTCATTGACCTCGACTTGGAGCTTGGCGAATTCCTCCCGCAATCGCTTCTCTACTGCTTTCAGCAGCCATTCATGCCGCCGGTAGGCGTCCACCAGGATCACCAGATCGTCAGCGAACCGCACATACTCGATGTATGTGTACGGCCCGCGACGGGTGACCTCCTTGGCCCGCTCCAGCATCCGGTCCACCTCATTGAGGTAAACATTGCTGAGCAAAGGTGAAAGAGGTCCGCCTTGGGGAACACCCTTCTTACCCGCCGCCTTCAGGATCGTCTTGAGCAAGTGCATCACGTGCGCGTCGTTGACCCGCTTGGCCACCTTCGCCAACAGCAGATGATGCCGCACGTTGTCGAAGTAGGCTCGTAGGTCGAGATCCAAAACACGTGTCTTGTTCTTGACGATCGCTTCGGCGACGCGGTTTACCGCTTCATGAGCTGTCCGCCTGGGGCGGTAGCCATACGACCCCGGTTGGAAGTCAGCCTCGAAGATCGGCTCCAGGATGAGCTTGAGCGCTCCCTGGACTACGCGGTCGCGGATGGCCGGTATCGAAAGGATGCGGATTTTCTTGCCGTCACCCTTTGGTATCGCCTGCCGCCGATTCCGCAATGGACAATACGTACGCGTCAACAATTCGTCCCGTATCTGCCCGAGGAAGTCCTCCACACCACCCGCCTCGATGGCCTCAAAGGTGACTCCGTCGACTCCGGGAGCCCCATGATTACGTTTGGCCAACTCGTAGGCTTCACGAAGGGTCTCCATCTTGCAGACATGGACATACAAAGCCCAGAAGCGCCAGGACGGTTCAGCCTTCGCCTTGGCATATATCCTCCGCCTCAGGTCATGCAATAGAATGGGTGCCTTTATCATCTCACCCTTGCCTTCCATGTTGTTAGAGGAACTACGAACAGTGAGGCCGCTTTGCTCCACGGACGTTACTCCGCTTCTTCGCTACTACCAGCCTCTCCGCCACCCTCTCGCCTTCGACCCACTTCCCGGTGTCGCCGGTTATAAGGCCTACCTTTCTCCAGGGGCTTTCTCCCTGGGGCGAGGAGGGCTTCTCCAGTTGCTTAGCGTGTCCTTGTTACCATGCCGTCGCTACTACCCCGCCGGAGAGTTCCGCCGCTTCGGCCAGTCTGCGACAGTCCTTGCTGCCTTCGCCGTTCCGGTTGCCGGCTCGGCCTCCGGGGCCATCACTTTCGGGGCCACCTATGCGTTCACTTCCGTTACGGCCTGGTGACTCGCTCACCGTTCTTACAACGGCTTTGTCGATGGGCTTCAGGTCATCGGTTTCCCTCCTCCCTGCCATCCAAGCTACGGGGCTTCTGGCTCTTACCCCGGTGGGACTATCTCCCACTGAACACGCCAGCCTTTGCTGGACGCACAACCGGACGTGAACGTCTCCGCTCATCCGGCTCCTATTGTCCAGTCGCCGGTCTGATCCCAATCTGCCACGAATAGAACAGATCGGGCTCACGTTGCGCAACGCAACCCAACCAGTGGGTAGCGTTGCGTTGATGATACCGAAACCGTTTGAATTTCCGCCGTACCCAATACACCAGGGCACGTTCCAGGTATCTGAGCACCGGGGTCAGGGCCGATCGGTAATACCGACCGTAGTAATTGACCCAACCGCGCACATAAGGGTTGACGAATCGAGCGATCTCCTCCAGCGATCGGTTGTTGCGGCGGGCGCCGAGGCGCCAGTCCCGAACCGTCGCTCGGATCTTCTTGGCAGCCTTGCCGCTGATCGCTGGGAGGAAGCTCACAAAGGGCCTCCCCCAGCGATCCTTCGCTCGTCGAGGTCGAAAGGTGTATCCCAGGAAGTCGAACTTGATGTGCTCATGGTTCCCACGTCTTTCCGAGTCTTGGCAGTAGACGACCTTCGTCTTGTCTGGATGAAGTTCCAGATGGCACTGCTTCAACCGGTTGCGAACAGCCTCAAGCAGTGATTCCGCTTGAGCCCGTGTCGCAGCGTGGATGGCCACGTCATCCGCATAACGCTCGAACCGGATGTGCGGATGATTCCGCCGCATCCATTCATCAAACGCATAATGCAGAAACAGGTTCGCAAG
>JAQBFL010000007.1:0-3554 GCA_032123415.1 bacterium
CCAGCCGCAGTTCCTGGAGGGCGTCCCCGAGGGCGTCTGGCAGCCCTACGGGCCGGTGCTGACGGCGACGGTGAGCTGGACGCAGACCGATCTGCCGCTGCCGACCAACGCCGCCCCGCGCTTCTACCGCGTGAGGCAGAGCGCGCCGTGAGAAATATCCAATGTTCAACCTCATGATACTCGAAGCGTGCTTGCCGATGGCCAGCCGGACGGCGCCTTTGTGCTGGCCGTGGCGGCCTCCGTGGGAGTCCAGCCGGGCCAGTTGGCGACCATGGCGCCGTCGATGAACCGGCAGGATGCATCGATGGAGATGGTCGAAAACTCGTAGACGCCTGCGGCGGGCGCCACGAAGAAGCCGCGGAAGATCGAGGCAAAATCGCGCGAAGGGCCATGGGGATGGATTCCGCAGAAGACGTGGCTGACCGGGCTGCGCCCGAGCCGTGGGCTGGACCCGATGCAGAGCTGGCGGGTTTCGGCCCATGTGTCCGGCCGCGTCGAACAACACCTTGACCGGCTCGCGCTCCGCGGCCCAGAGAATCTGGGAACCGAGCTCGGCTCCCGTCCGGTCGAAGACGCGAACGTGGAGGTTCGTGGCCGGGCAGCAGTCAGGGCTCAGCTGCGCGTTGGGGCTTGACGTCGTGGCGTCTCTTGGGGCAGGCTGGCGCTAATCGAATGCTAACAGACGGAGCGTTTCACGCGAAACGCCTCGTCCATTTGAATCTGGGGGCGGCATGGACTCCACCGAACGAAGGTCTTTCGGCGAACAGGCGGCGCGGCCGCCGAACGGCGGGTCAAAGAAGAGCAACCGGACTCTCGCGGCGCGGATTCTGGTTGCGATTGGTTTGCTCTATATCTTTCTGCTCAGCATCGAGATGATGGGGTGCGGGTTCAAGCTGTTCGGCGGCAAGTTCGCCGACGCGTTGATGCAAAGCTGCTCCGATCCCGTGGTGGGCCTCTTCATCGGCATCTTGGCCACCGGTCTGATCCAGAGCTCGTCGACCACCACGTCGCTGATCGTCGGGTTCGTGGGCGGGGGCGTGCTGACGTTCGAGTTGGCCATCCCCATGCTGATGGGCGCGAACGTGGGCACGACGATCACCAACATCCTCGTCTCGTTCGGATTCGTCACGCGCAAGGAGGACTTCCGCCGGGCGTTCGCCGGCGCCACGGTGCATGACTTCTTCAACCTGTGTTCGGTCGCGGTGTTGTTCCCGATCGAGATCAGGTTCCACCTCATCCGCAACATGGCCCTGTATCTGGGGGAGATGTTCCGGCACGTGGGCGGCGTTGAGTTCGCCAGTCCGCTGAAGACGGCGATCAAGCCGGTCTCGAACATGATCCTCATGTTGCTGAAGGACGTGCTCGGGCTGGGCAACATGACCACGGGCATCCTGCTGGTCTGCATCTCGCTGTGCGCGCTTTTCTTTGCCCTGATCTTCCTGGTCAAGACGTTGCGCGCTCTGATCGTCGAACGCGCGGAGCAGTTCATCAACCGCTATCTTTTCCGTAACGACTTCACCGCGATCCTGCTGGGCGTGGCGCTGACGGTGGCCGTGCAGAGCAGCTCGGTCACGACGTCCCTCGTCGTGCCGCTGGTGGCGGCGGGCGTCGTGACGCTGCGCCAGTGCTATCCCTTCACCCTGGGCGCCAATGTGGGCACGACCTGCACGGCGCTGCTGGCCTCGCTGGCCACGGTGACGGCGGCGGAGAACGGGATGGTCGGTGTCGACACGGCGTTCGCGCACCTGTTGTTCAACCTGTTGGGAATCGCCATCTTCTACCCGTTGAAGGCGATTCCGATCTGGTTGGCGGAGCGGCTGGCGGATTTGGCGGCGGAGTCGAAGCGCTGGGCGGTGGTCTTCGTGCTGGCCGTATTCTTCGGTTTTCCTCTTTTGATCATTCTGCTATCGTGAGACGGTGAACGGGTGAAGCGCCACGGCGCGGGAGAGACGACATGCTCAAGACGATTGTCAATCTGTGGAAAAGCGGCAGCATCATGAACGATGTCATGGAGCAACTCGGCCGCATGGTGGGGGATGCCGAATACGTGGTGAACCACGCCTGGGAGGTGTGCGCCGGGCAGGCGATTGCGGAGAAGGTGGACCCCCTCATCAAGGGACGCGACAAGGAGATCAACCGCGCGGAGCGAACGATCCGCCGGCTGGTCGTGCAGCACCTGAACATCAACCCCGGACAGGACGTTTCCGGTTGCCTGGCCATCATGCTGGTCTCCAAGGATGTCGAGCGCATCGGCGACCACGGGCGGAACATCCTGCAAGTGGCGGTGAGGGCGCAGTCTCCGGTGTCCGAGTTCAAGTTCTACGGCGAACTGAGCGTCGTGCATGCGGAACTTGCGAAACTCTTGCCCATGTTGCAGCGCGCGTTGGTCGAGTCCAATACGGACCTGGCGCGTCAGACGCTCGATCTCTACCAGGCGCTGAAGAAGCAATCCAAGGAGATCGGACGCGCGCTGTACGACGCGGACATGACGACCCGCGAGGCGGTTGCCACGACGCTGTTGTGGCGTTTCATGCGGCGGATCAACTCGCACATCGGCAATGCGGCGTCCGGGGTGCTGTTCCCTGTGGAGAATATCGACTTCGTCTCGCGCGGCCTCAAAGAGGAAGACAAGGACCGCTGACGCGCCCCGGCGGCGCCGCCCGAATCCATGAACGTGCTGGAATCCATCATGGCCGAACGGCGCGCGGCCGTTGCGGCGGCGCGGGCGGCGGCGAGCGGCGCGGACCTTGAAGCGCGGGCGCGCGGACGCGTCCGCCACAGCCTGCGCGCCGCCCTCGCAGCGCCGACCCTGGGGTCGTGCATCATCGCCGAGGTCAAGAAGGCGAGTCCTTCGGCGGGGCTCCTGCGCCGCGCGTACGACCCGGCCGCCACGGCCGCGCTTTATGCGGCGCATGGCGCGTGCGGCGTCTCCGTGCTGACCGAGCCGCTTCACTTCCTCGGAAGCGAAGAGGACCTCGTGGCGGTGCGGCGGGCGATCGATCTGCCGGTTCTGCGCAAGGACTTCCTGTGCGATCCGTACCAGGTTCTGGAAGCGGCGGCATGGGGCGCCGATCTCGTCCTGCTCATTGTCGCGGCGTTGGAGGACTCCGAACTGAGGGCGCTGCACGCGGCCGCGGTGGAGCTGGGGCTGGAAGTGCTGGTCGAGACCCATACCGAAGCCGAGGTGGAGCGGGCGCTGGCTCTCGGTGAGATCATTCTGGGCGTCAATAGTCGCGACCTCAAGACGTTGCGCACGGATCTTGCCGTGGCGGAGCGGCTGGCGAGGATGCTGCCGCTGGGCGTGCCCGCGGTGGCGGAGAGCGGGATCCGCACGCCCGACGATATCCGGCGGCTGCGCGCCGCGGGGTATCGCGGCTTCCTGATCGGCGAAGTCCTGATGCGCCAACCGGACCCGGGCGCCCTGCTGCGGGAGATGGTTGGGGTTACTGGTTAAGGGTTATTGGTTAAGGGTTATTGGTTAAGGGTTATTGGTTAAGGGTTACTGGTTAAGGGTTATTGGTTAAGGGTTACTGGTTAAGGGTTATTGGTTAAGG
>JAQBFL010000008.1:0-2763 GCA_032123415.1 bacterium
GGTCGGCCGCGCGAAGCAGGACGAGTGGACGCTCCGGTCAGTCAGTCAGTCAGCAGGATCAGGTCAGACCGCAGCGCCGTCGCCCCGTTTCCCCTCAAGATGCCGCACGAGCGCTTCGAGCCCCAGCTCGTACCCCAATCCGCCAAAGCCCATGATCTGTCCCACGCAGGCGGCCGCCGTCAGGCTCCGGTGCCGGAACTCTTCCCGCCGGTGCGTATTCGACAAGTGCACTTCCACGCAAGGCAAGCCCGTGGCCAGCAGCGCGTCCCGCAGCGCCACGCTCGTGTGGGTGTAGGCCGCGGGATTCAGGACCAGCCCGTCATACCGTCCCGGCGCCTCGCCGATCAGGGACACCAGCGCCCCCTCGTCATTGCTCTGCCGGCAGTCGACCGTCACGCCCAGCGCCGCCGCGCGCGTCGCCAACCGCGCCTCGATGTCGGCCAGCGTGTCCGTGCCGTACACTCCCGGCTCGCGACGCCCGAGCAGATTGAGATTAGGTCCGTTCAGCACGAGTATGTTCACGCGACGCCATCTCCTCCCATTCCGGCAATATCCGCCGCCGCGCACTCCACGACGCGCAGGTCTTCCAGTTTCACACGCACCCGCTGACGCAGAATATCCTTGTCGATGACCACGCCGATCCCGTCCGGACACTTGACCCGCTCGCCGTCTCGGGGCAGGTGTCGGTCCATGTCCTGGTACTGGTCGGTCTCGTAGCGCAGGCAGCACTTCAGGCGCCCGCACATGCCGCCGATGGCCGTCGGGTTCATCGAGATGCGCTGCGTCTTGGCCATGCGCACGTTGATGGACTCGAATCGCCGCAACCAGGAACAGCAGCACAGCATGCGTCCGCACGGCCCCAACCCGCCGATGATCCCCGCTTCGTCACGCACGCCGATCTGCTTCATGCGGACGCGCGTCTCGAGCTGACCGGCAAGCTCCTTGATCAGGTCACGGAAGTCGACGCGGTCTTCGGCGCTGAAAAGAATACCCAGCACGCGGCGGTCGAAACTGTACCGCACGTCGACCAGCCTCATGGGCAATCCCAGCTTGCGGATGGCTTCGGCGCACGCGCCGATGGCCATCTTGCTGAGGAGCGCGGTTTCCTTCTCCCGGCTGAGGTCCTGGAGCGTGGCGCGCCGCACCAGGCGCGGCAGACGCGGCGCGTCATCCCGCGGGCCGATCTCGTGCAGCTTGACGATCGGGCCGCACTCCAGCACGCCCTCGTTGTCCAGGATGCACTGGTCGCCCTCGTGGATGGCAAGCCCCTCGGGGCTCAGGCACTTCGTCGGCACTCCCACGCCAACCGCCACCATGGCTATGCGCGCGGGGCTTTTCTGCGGCTCTTCGGTCATGTTCCTAGTCTAACACGCCCCGACGCCCGGCGGCAAGGTTAAGCGCCGGCCATTCTCATCTGGAGAAATGGAGACCGGAACCAGAATGGCTGCCGGGAATCCCCGCCCCTTGCGGGCGGGAAGCTTCAGGCCCCGGGCTTCAATACCGCAGACTGCTGCCACCGATGTACTCCCGCAGGATCGAGGTGCCCGGCACGGCCGCCGTGTCGGCCACGGCGAGGAAGTTCAGCAGAAACTCGGAAAGCCGCCGCGCTTCGGCGTACTCCGGCTGGTCGGGCTTGATCTGCATCAGCAGCGGCTCGGCCAGCGGCTTGAGCACCGCCAGCTCATAGTCCAGGGCCGAGTTGAATGTCGCGTCGGCTTCCTTCTGAAAGGGGAAGATCCAGCGCTTTTCCCCGCGGCGCACCGACGGCCACTGCCGCAGCGTGGCCAGCGTGTTGTGCCCGCGATCGCGGTGATCCCTCACCATCCGCCGGATCAGCCGGTCGTCGGTCGTGGAGATGCGGTTGTTCGCGTCCACTCCAAGCTGCGTCAACGCGCTGATGTAAATGCGGAACTTCCTGTTCGCCGGCACCTGCTCGGTCAACCGCGGGTTCAACCCGTGGATGCCCTCGACCACCAGGATGTCTTCCCGCCCCAGCTCGATCCGGTCCCCACGCCATTCGCGTTGCTTGATGGTGAAATTGAAGCGGGGCGTCTCCACGGCGCGTCCCGCCACCAAGGCGGCCAGGTGCTCGTTGAACAACGCCAGGTCAACCGCCTCGAGATGCTCGTAGTCGGGCTTCCCGTCCTCCTCGCGCGGGTTGAGTTCATCCCCCACGAAGTAGTCGTCCGTGCCTATCGTCACCGGCCTCAGCCCGTTGACCTTCAGATGCGTCGCCAGTCGCCGGGCGAACGTGGTCTTGCCCGAGCAGGAGGGCCCCGCCACCAGCACGAGTCGTATCTCGCGCCGCGACCGCGCAATCTCCTCCGCAATGCGCGCCAGCTTCTTCTCGTGCAACGCCTCGGCCGTGCGGATGAAGTCGTCCAGCCCGCCGTCGGCGATGATCTCGTTGAGCCGGCCGGCCGTGTTGACGCGAAGAATCCGGCCCCACTCTTTGTGCTCCTGGAAGATGTTGAACAGATGAGGCTGGTCCTCGAACGGCGGCACGGTCAGGGGCGTCAACCGATCAGGCAGGTGCAACACGAATCCCGGAGGGTAGTGCAGCAGGTCGAACCGGGCCAACGTCCCGGTCGAAGGGGCCAGCGGACCGTGCGCGAGATCGGAAAAGCCGTCTAGCCGGTGCATGACGACCCGCGGCGGATTGCGGTGCCGCAGCAGGTTCAGCTTGTCAAGCTGTCCCGAATCCTGGAAAGCCTGCACCGCATCGCAATACGCCACCTTCACGCGCTCGATCGGCAGATCGGC
>JAQBFL010000009.1:0-4090 GCA_032123415.1 bacterium
AGGCCGCTTTACGCTTGGAGTCCCCCGCTTTGGGCCCCGATCAGGCGGCGATCACGACTGCCGAGGTACGCAAGCGCCGCGAAGAACGCGGCCAGTTCGCGGTCCGCGGGCGCGCCTTGGGCGAAGACTGCGTCGAGCGTATGGCGCAGGGCCGCGACGGCGGCTCGGGCCTGGGCGTCCAGGCGGGCGTCGGCAGTGTGCATGGAACCGGTCGTCGTCATGCGGTGGGCGAGCGGCCGAACCGGCGTCCCGGGCGACCGCCCCCGCGCAAGGTCTCGTAGGCCGTGGACGACGCGACGCGGGCCCGGCGGGCGATCTCCTTGACCGTTACGCCTCCTGCCGCCCGCGCGTTCACGCCCGGCAGAGGGCCGTCTGTCCCCGCCTTGTTCGGCGCCGCCAACCTGCCCGACGATCCTGCCTTGCCGTTCGTTGCCACATGCAGTTCCATGATGTGGGTCTCCTTGCCGCCATGCTAGGCGCACCACCGTTGGATGTCAACGCCGCGCGGGGCACGCTCCGGCCGTTCACCTCCGCGGCTGCTTCGTCAGCGGTTGGAGGCACGCGGCCGGACGACGACCAAGTGCCACAGCGCCCAGACGACCAGCACGGCGAAACCCGCGCCGACCGTGCCGTTGTTCACCACGGCGCGCGCGGCGCTCGGCAGGAAGATACCCATGGCGACCAGCAGAATCGCCGCCGCACCGGCCGCCACGGCGCGCGCCGCGCCGGAAGCCGGGAGCAGCAACAGGCCGGCCACCAGGATGGCCGACATGAGCAGCCCCTGGATCAAGTGCGCATGCAAAACGCGCACGCGCAGGTCGCCGTCGGGGGAGGGGGCGGGCCGCAGCGTGGCGTAGAGCAGGTTACGCCCGTCCGTGGCGAAGCCGGCGGCGGTCTGCCGGTCCATGCCTTCGACACCCTCGCAAACCCAGTTCATCAACCAGTCGGCGCCCTGGGCCGCCCTGGGCCAGGTCGTGCAACCCTTGAGAACCCACACCATCTCGTCATCCCACGCGCCGACGAAGCCGAGATAGGACCATTCGGAGGGAATATAGACCGAGAGGTAGACCTTCTGTACCGCGGGCTCCTTCGGGAATTCGGGCACGGCGATTCTCAGCCCCCCCCCGCGCACGGTGTAGCGGATTTCCAGCACAAAGGGTTCGTCGGCGCGGGCTGCGGTCAGCGGGACGAAGTACTCGCCCGCCGCGCCCTGTTCGAGCGAGACCGGCCGGCCGTCGATCCGCACCGGCTGCGTGTCGAAGCCGACGTCGCCGGGCAGGCGGAGGTCCAGCCGCTGGCGCGCGCTGCGCATGCGGTAGAGCGCCTGGACGCTTGTGACGTCGCCGCGCGTGACCACGGCGCGCACGAGGGCGCGTTCGATGCTGGTCGTCTTGACTTCCTTGATCTCGTAGCGCGTGGCGAGTACGCCCAGCTTCCACGGACCGCGGAACTCGAAGGCGCGGGCGGCGTTTTCCACGCCGGCGCCGGCCATCAGGTCGCGCCGCGGGTCGATGGGCTCCAGCCCCTCGACGCCGTCAGTGGGGGCCAGGTCGATCGTCTCGGCCTTGGCCAGCGCGATCTGCCCCCAGGCGCGGTCGACGGCCAGCGCCTCCAGCCGCGGCACGGGGATGACGACGCTTGCGCCGACATCCAACCCCTCGATCTTCTGCTCCCAGTCCAGCCGCAGCGACGCGCCGTCGGCGAATTCGCCCTCGCCGGCGATTTCCCAAACGACCCGGCCCGCCGCCGCATCCTCAGGCGTTTCCGCCAGCGTGGCATAGCGCAGACCGGGAGTGACCAGCCGTGCGGTGTCGGCCAGCTCGCGCGGCACGCCGACGCGCAGCGTCTTGACGGCGCTGTAGAGTATGCCGTAGTGGAACGTGGCCTGGTAACGCACCACCCCGGGCTCGACGCGGGCCACCAGCAACTGCCGCGCGGTCACGTGCGGCGCGCGGCGTTCGGCCGCCACGGACAGCGAGGCCTCGCCGCGCTCGAAGGCGTAGGCCAGCAGGGGTTGCTCGCCGGCGCCAAGCCCCGGCGCGGCGCGCCCCTGCAGCGCTTCGGCCACGGGCATCTCGCGCAGGCCGGCGGCCGTGCCCGGCACAAGGCGCAGGCTCGCGGGGGCGTAGACGACCAGGCGGCCCGTCTCGCGTTCGACCTCGGTCGGCTCCGCGCGCGGGAAGACGATTGGGATCGTGGCGGACCGGCCCAGGGGGGCGAGCAGCGCCGGATCGCCGCCGGCGCGACGCAGGGAGACGGTCAGCGCCACGCGCCCCATGGCTTTCTCGAGCAGGTTGACGCGCAGGACGCGGTCGGGCGCATCCGCGGCGGCTTCCTCCAGTTTCCACCCCTCGACCGCGGCGGCGCGCGCGTCCCCGGCGGCGGCGCCGGCGACCTCGCGCACGTCGTAGCCCGCCGGCACGCGCAGCGAGAGGCGGAAAACGCCCGCGCGCTGCACGTCATCGGTCAGCACGCCGTGGACCAGCGTCTCTTCGGGCAGGATGCGCACGGTCACGAAGGTCTCGGCCATGATGCGCGGCTGAATCTTCTCGACGCGGAAACGCACGTCGTACGGCAGGGCCGTGTAACGGCCGGCAAAATCCCAGGCATCCTGCGCGAGGGCCGCGGGCAATTCCGCGCGGTCAACCTGGCGAACGCCCTCGCGCGAGATCATCTCCAGGCGCAGACCGGCTGCGGCGCGCACCACGATGGCGCCCTCCTGCCGGCCGGCGCCGGGGCATCGCACGAGCGGCACGGAAACCGCCTCGGCGTCGCCGAAACGTTCCATCTCGATGGCGATATGCTGCGTGCCGCGCACGGGCTCGAACAGCGCGACGGCCACAAGCTGGACGCCGTTGGTCTCGCGAACGGACCACTCGCGCACGTTTTCGTCGAAGACATTGACGACCTTCTGGTCGGCGGGGGCCTCGATCTCGAACTCCCGGATCTCCGTGCGGCTGACGTCGAAGGCGATACGCGCGCGGGTAAAGCTGCGGCCTTCTTCGATGCGCGTTTCCTGCTCGACGCGCGCGTTGATCAGGGCCTGGAGCCCCTTGGCGCCCTCGGTCTTGGGGGTCCACAAAAAGCGCACGCTCGGCGTGGCGCCCATGAAGGCCAGGATGCGCGTGCCGCCGCCTTCGGCGGGCGCGATGTCGGTGGAAGCCACCATCGGCTGGACCTCGACCTTCAGCGCGTCTCCCGGAATGCGGAACTCCCAGCGGCTGATCGGCGTGGGCGGCGTCTCGAAAGAGACCTCGTTGCGGCCTGGCGCCTTGACGAAGGACTTGGCGAAATCCAGCGCGACCTCGACGGACGCCGGCTCGTCGGACTTATGTTCGAGCATCAGCACGTAGCCCTCGTCGGGTGTGGAGGCGATGCGTGCGGCGGCCGCGCCGATCGCGGCGGATCGCAGCGCCGTGTCTGCGAGGCGCAGGGGGATGCGGTGCCAGCCGCGGGCCAGCAGCTCGACGCGCAGGACCGCGCGCACCTCGACGACATCCTCGGCCACGGCGGCCGAGGCGTCGAACGACGCGGCGAGGAACGAGGCGGGCGCGGCGGTGTCGGCCGGGCGCCGCGTGGCCAGCTCCGCCGCGTTCCACAGGCGTTGGAAATCCTCGTACGGCACGAAGACGCCGCGCCCCTCCTTCTCGAAGACGGTCCAGAGCTTGTTGAATGGAACGTAGACGCTCTGCTCGGTCATCGTCTCGCGGGCCGCCGGCGGGGCCGGGGCCGGCGCCGGGTCCGAGGCTGCCGCGAAGGCCGCTCCGGAAAACAGCAGGAAGAAACACGGAACGAAGCAGCCCGACAGGCGGCGCAGGTTCATGGCGCATACTCCTTGTTGATCCGTACGGGGCGCCGACAGACGGCGACCCGACAGACCTGCAGGCAATCATACGCGCCCGCGGATGACGCTGACAAGGAGTCTCTCGGCGTTAATCTGCCGCCCCGAATCCTTAAAAACTCACCCCGATGACGCCCATTCTCACCTTGCGCGCATGTTCCATGGTTCAGCCCCCGCCGGGAGTGACGGCCTCGATGGCCAGGTTCAGGCGGTCCGCCTCGGCGAGCACCCGCTCGCGTTCGAGAATGA
>JAQBFL010000010.1:0-4575 GCA_032123415.1 bacterium
CGCGGAAACCGGTCTTGCGGCACGCCTCGCAGCTCCCCACGCCGTAGACCGTGCGTCCATCCATCCCGTCCGCCGGAAATCCCATCTCGCGCAGAATCCCCGCTTCCGGCACGACCGGCCGGCGGCACTTCGCGCACAGGCGCCGCACGAGCCGCTGCGCGATCACCGCCTCCACCGCCGACGCCACAAGGAACGGCTCGACCCCCATGTCCAACAACCGCGTGAAGGCGCCCGCCGCGTCGTTCGTGTGCAGCGTGCTGAACACGAGATGCCCCGTCAGCGACGCCTGGATCGCGATTTCCGCCGTTTCGCTGTCGCGCACCCCGCCCACCATGATGATAACCGGGTCCTGACGCAGGAACGACCGCAGCGCCCGCGCGAAGGTCAGCCCGATATCCGGGCGCACCAGCACCTGGTTGACGCCCTTCATCTCGTATTCGATCGGATCCTCCGCCGTCATGATCCGCACGTCGATCTTGTTGATGCGGTGCAGGAAGGCGTAGAGCGTGGTCGATTTGCCCGACCCCGTGGGGCCGGTCACGAGGATGATGCCGTTCGGGCGCGTGATGGTCTTCTCGATGGCCTTCGTGTCCCCGACGCTCAACCCCAGGTCCTTCAACCCGATGAACTCGCCGCTGCGCTGCAGAAGACGCAGGCTGACGCTCTCGCCGTAGACCGTCGGCATGGTCGAAACGCGGATGTCCACGTCCTCGCCCTTGACGCGCAGGCCGATGCGCCCGTCCATGGGCAGCCGCTTTTCCGCGATATCCATGTTGGCCATGACCTTGATACGGGAGATGATCGCGGCCTGAAAGCGATTGAGTTGCGCCGGAGCCGGCGTCTGGTGCAACACGCCGTCGACCCGGTAGCGCACGCGCAGGGAGGTCTCCATGGGTTCGACGTGGATGTCGGTCGCCCCCTGGTCGTACGCCTCCCAGATGATCTGGTTGACGAACTTGACGATCGACGCTTCCTGGTCGATCTCGCTGAGGTCGATCTTGCCGATCTCCTCCTCCGGGCGCACTTCGAAACGGTCGTCGGCGATCATGCGGTCCACGGTGTCGGCGCCCACGCCGTAGAACACCTTGATCGCCTTGTCGATGTCCGCCGTGGTGCTGAGCGCGAACCGCACGCGCTTGCCGGAGGCGAGCCGCAGCGCGTCAAGCAGCGCGGCGTCGAGCGGGTTGCTCGTCGCGACCAGCAGCGCGCCGTTCTCGACCGAGACGGGAATCACCTTGTACTGGAACACGGCCTTCGTCGGCAAGGCCAGCAGCACCTCGGGCGCGATCTCCTGACTGGCCAGATCGACGTACGGCAGGTTCATCGCGCCGCCGAGGGCCTTGAGGAAGTCATCCTCCCTCGCATAGCCCTGCGCCACAACGATCCGGGCCAATCCGGCGTTCACCCCGCGGACGTCCCCCATCAACGTTTCGATCTGCTCCGCGCCGAACAAGCCCGTTCGTGCCAGCAAGTTCTCGATTGTCGTCGTCGATGCCATTCCAACCTCCGCGCACTGCGAGCCGAACAGGACTATACTAGCACATCCGGCCGAAGTCGACTACTGCCGCCGCTCCATGCCGGCGATGATCACAATGCAAATCTCGTACAGAATCCACAGGGGAACGGCCATGAGCAGTTGCGTGAAGGGGTCCGGCGGCGTGAGCAACATACCGGCGACGAGCAGCCCTACCACGACGTGACGGCGCTTCTCGCGCAGCGTGCGGGAGTTCACCAGCCCCACACTGCCCAGCGCCACGAGGGCTACGGGCAGCTCGAACGCCAGACCGAACGCCAGCATGAGCTTGAGCACGAAGCCCACATAGTCTGACAGTTCGACGAATTGCAGCGGATCCCCCAGCCAGGCCCCGATGGCGAACATCATCTGCAAGGCCACGGGTAGCGTCACCGTATAGCACATCCCCGCGCCCAACGCAAACAGCAGCACGGCAAAGACGGCCGCTCGCCGGATGGCCATCTTCTCCCGCCGGGTCAGCCCCGGGAAGATGAACCGCGCCACAAACAGCACCACGAACGGCGCGCTCAGCAGCAGGCCGGACCAGAAACTTATCTGGAGCGCCAGCGTCAGGGATCCGCCGATGCGCAGAATGCGCAGGAAGTCGTCGGGATCGCGGCCCGCCGCGGCCACGGGAGCCTTAAGCGCACGCAGGATCCAAGGCGCCGCGGGGATGGCGATCAGGATACCCAACCCCACGGCCAACGCGCTGTGCACAAGCGTGCGGCGTAAATCCACAAAGTGTTCGAGAAACGGTTTGGGACGGTCGTCTGCCGCCGAATCATCCGTCTCGGTTCGATGACCCATCCCGCACCTCCGGCGAAGCAGATTGGGAGTCGACATCGCCCGTAGTCCCCCCCTCAACCGCGGGGGGGACTTCCTTCACGGACTTGACCGGCTCGACTGGCTCGACCAACTCGTCCATGGTCATGATCTGCCGCTTGAACTCCTGCGATCCCCGCCGCAGTTCGTTCATGGCCCGGCCGATCATCCGGGCCAGCTCGGGTAGCCGCTTCGGCCCGAAGAGAATCAGTACCGCCAGAAAGATGACCAGCAGCTCGCCCATGCCGGGCGACCCCGAAAGAAACGCCATCGGGCAGGAGCCGTTCATGTCTGCACACTCAACGATACAGCGCGAAGCCGCCGCGCCGGTTCACACGCCAGGCCTCCGGCGAGTGCCCGGGATCCAGCGGCATTTCCAAGCCAAAGCTGCGCGTCTGGATGCGGGTTCCGTCAATCCCCAGGGAGATCAAGTAGGCCCGCACGGCCAGTGCGCGATGCTCGCCCAACGCCATGTTGTACTCGGCGCTGCCGCGCTCGTCGCAATGCCCCTCGACCACCAGACGCACACCCGCGTTCGCGTTCATGTAGCCTGCCACGGCCTGGATCTTCGCGACCTCGGTCTGATCGACCTGGAAGCTGTCGAAAGCGAACAGGACGTTCTCGAACTCCACATCCGTGATGCGGTTGGCTTCCTCGAACCGTCCCGCCAGAGCGTAGTCGCCATCGAGCTGATCGACACCGATGGGGGTAATCGCGTCGCCGCCCAATCCGGCCCCCGTCTTGCCGCGCCGCGTCGCGCCGCAGCCCGACGCCAGCAGCACGCATCCGAACAAGACCAACGCCATCCTCGCATACCGACTTGCACGCATCATACTCTCAAGCCTCCATCCACAACCATCACGCCATTGAACTGAACCGCTACCGAGACCACGCCGGAGAATGCCAATCGCCAGCCAAAGAAGTTAACTTTACAATAGGATCGCCCATCGTGTCAAGCAGACACACAACCGACTGATACCGTTCGGTGCGCGTAAAGACGATGTGCCGTCCGTTCGGCGCCCACGAGGGCGACTTGTGATCCACATACTCCGAGGTGACCTGAGTCTCCTTACCATCCGCCATGCTCATGACGACCAGTTGATATCGCCCGCCCCGGCGGCTGCTGAAGACCAATCGATCTCCCGGCCCCCAGTCGGGCGAAACGTTCTCGTTCCCCGTGAAGGTCAGCCGCTTCTCGGCCCCGCCGCCTCGGTCGATCGCATAGACCTGCGGCGCGCCCGAGCGGTCCGAAACGAACGCCAGCCGCCGCCCGTCCGACGACCACGTGGGGCTCGCCTCCGCGGCGTGCGGCGTGCGCGTCACCCGCTGCAACTGCCGTGACCGCAGGTCCATAATGTAGATGTCCGGGTTGCCGTCCTTCGACAGCGTCAGCGCCATGCTCTGCCCGTCGGGAGACACCGATGCCCCCGAGTTCAGCCCCGGATAAGCCGCCAGCCGCACCCGACGTCCCCCCTCGATGTCCAGCATGTACACATCCGGAAAACCGGAAAGGAAGGATGTGTAGACGAGGCTCTTGCGGTCCGCGCCCCAGCGGGGCAGCATGCCGATCTTGCGGTCGCTGGTGATTTGCAACAGGCCCTGGCCGTCGTAGTCGCAGACGTAGACCTCGCGCCCGCCATCACGGTTGCCGATGAACGCGATCCGGGTGGACGCGATGCCCGGCACGTTTTTCACGGCCTCCACGATCGCGTCGGCCACGGCATGCGCCAGGTTACGCGCCTGCGCGGGGTCGCCCGTGAACGTTCTCCGAAAATAGATGCTGGCCGCCGGACGATTCGCCACGGCGCACTGCGCCGTGAGCCGCCCGGCTTCAACCCGGCACTCGCCGTCCACGGACACGGTGGCCGCCTCCGGCGCCACGATCGTGAACCACCCTGAGAGTTGCAGGTCGCGCGCCAGCGTCTTGAGAAACTGCGCCGAAGCCGCGTCCCCACCGCTCCTCAGGCCCGCCACCGAGATGGCCGCCTTGGCCGCGCCCTGCTTGGTCACTACGATGTGTTCCTGTTGCGCCGCCGCCGGGTTCAACGCGCCCACCGCCAGAATCAGCGCCATACCAGCCACGAATCTTGCCATCGCCGATCGCCTCCGCCTCTGCAACTCAAACACAAACACAAAGAAGAATATCGAAATTTGTATCTTTGCAGATCTCGCCCGCCCCGGCAAGCCTATCCGTTCTGGTTTCATCCCGGAAGCGGAACTACCGCATACGGCTCCTGCCT
>JAQBFL010000011.1:0-10908 GCA_032123415.1 bacterium
CAAGAACGCCCCCTGCGTCGAGGTCTGCCCCACCGGCGCATCGAGAAAGCGTAAGGACGGGATCGTGGTGATCAACGAGGAGGACTGTATCGGCTGCCGCTATTGCATCACGGCATGTCCATACGAGGCCAGGGTCTTCAACTGGAAGCAACCGGAGAAGGCGCTCAACGATAATCCGGCCGTGGCACGAAAGACGAAGGGCACCACCAGCAAGTGCACCTTCTGCGTACACCGCATCGAGCAGGCCAAGCGCCAGAACAAACAAATCGGCAGCGACACGCCCGACGGCGTGGTACCGGCCTGCAACCAGCAGTGCCCGGGTAAGGCCCGCTACTTCGGCGACCTGAACGATCCGGACAGCCTGGTGTCCCGTCTGGTTGCTACCCGTAGCCATGTGCGCCTGCTTGAAGATCGCGGCACCGACCCCAGCGTGATCTATCTTACGTAAGGAGCTATCTATACCATGAAAAAGACAATCCCGCTAAAATATGCACTTTGGGCCCTTCTGGCGTTAGCCGGTATGGTCGCCGCTGTCTGGCAGACGCACGAAGGTCTAGGGGTGACCGCTATGCGTGAGCCGGTGGTCTGGGGGCTTTATGTGGTCGGTTTCGCCTATTTTCTCGGGCTTGGTTCCGGGGCGCTGACGATTGCAGGAGCCGCCGTGGCCTGCCGACGTGCCGAATTCCGCGAGACAGCTCGAATCGCATCAACTCTGGCAGTGGTTGCTCTGGCTCTGGCCGGGGTGATGATCACGCTGGACCTGGGCCGTCCGGAACGCGCCTGGATGATGGCGTTGAAAGCACAGCCGCAGTCACCGCTGATAATCGATTTCCTGGTGCTCAATGCCATGCTGGTACTGGCGCTGATACTCACCTGCTTCTGCTTCAGGATCGCTGTGCACGGCCGCAGTCAACCTCTTCCTCGCCTGCTTGCCCTGCCGTTCACCATTGGTAGCGGCACCTTCTTGGCGCGCCGCGCGGCCAGCCTTGTGCAATGGATCGCCGGCCTGACGGCGGTCGTCACCCCGGTTCTCTACTTGCTGACGGTGCGCGTGTTCGCATCGTTGCAGGCGAGACCGGCCTGGCACTCCCCCCTGCTGGCGCCGTCGTTTCTTGCATCCGCAATGCTCGCCGGAGTCGCTGCCGTCGGGTTGGCCCTGTTACTTACCGATGCGCAGTTCACAAGACGCCCGGCCACGCTGGTCTGGCTACGTGTAGCTGTAAGTCTCGCCGGTGTTTCCCTGCTGTTCAAGGTAAGCCCGTTGCTGACCATGCTCCAGTTCACTTCGCCGCCGACCTTGACGCACCTTGACCATGCCGGAACAGCTCTGGCGCTGGAGGTTGGGCTGGGGCTGATTCTGCCTGTGCTGCTACTCAACCTTGGCCGGCCCGGACGCTTGCGCACCGGACTCGCCAGCCTGCTACTACTCGCCGGCGTGTTCGTCAAACGCTGGCACGTGATCGTGTCCGGAATGAGAGTCCGCAATCTACCGCTTGAAGATGGCATCTATTCACCAAACCTGGTAGAAATAACCGCTATCGTCGGAATCACTGCAGGTGCGGTTCTTGTGCTGACCGTTCTGCTGTCGGTCTTCAGGTCTGACTATAAGGAGGCGGATTGCGGCTGCCCGGATCAGGCGGGGACCAGATGATCTCATATCCGGCCTTCGGCATATGCGGCTACAGCGGGTCCGGCAAGACCACGCTGATCGAGGCGCTGATTCCCCGCTTGCTTGAACGCGGCCTCAAGGTGGGCGTGATCAAGCAGGATGCGCACGGCCTGCAGGTCGACCGCGAAGGCAAGGATACCGATCGCATTTTCAAGGCCGGCGCGGACGTTCTGATTCGCGATCCCAATCAGGCCTTTGCCCGTTTTCACGAATCCGCCGACGCCGACGTGCACACCGTGTTGGCGCGCGCCGGTTCCCACTACGATCTGATCCTCGTCGAGGGCCACAAGAGCACGCCGCTGCAAGGTAAACTCTGGCTCGGCAAGCCCGGCGACGACACCATTCCGCCGGAGGCAACCGGCATCGGACGGGTGCTCGGATGGGACGAGGACCGGCTCCGCATTGCCCTCGAACTGCTCGATGCCTGGCTGCTGAACACCTGCCTTTCGACGCCCGTGTATGCCGGTATCCTTATCGGCGGCGGCAGCACGCGGATGGGCCGCCCCAAACACCTGATCGGCGCACCCGGTCAGACTTGGCTCCATAAGATCATCGCGGCAGTGAAAGACCATGCGGACAAAGTGGTCCTTCTGGGCGGAGGAGAGTTGCCCGCCGACCTGCATTCCCTGCCCGTTCTGCCCGACGTGGAGTACGCAGAAGGCCCGCTGCGAGGCATGCGCGCCGCAATGCGCTGGGCGCCGCGCGCGGGCTGGCTGTTTACGGCTTGCGACCAACCCGGCATTACACCCGCAGCCATCGCATGGCTGCTGTCGCACAGGCAGCCCGCTGTCAGGGCCGTCATGCCGGTCTTGCCGGGAGCTTCACACCACGAGCCGCTGCTCGCCTACTACGATTTTCGCATGGGGTCGGCAGTGGAACAGGTACGCCGTCCGCATGATCTCTCTGATTTGCCGGGCGTTGCAACGCCCACCGTGCCGGACGTACTCGTTCCATCATGGCGCAACATCAATTCCCCGGCGGACCTGGATACAAATATGGAGATGCGTAATGGCTGACAATGCACAAGCCATTCGCGATATGTTCACCTCGGTCGCCCCGACCTACCGCGCCGCGAACCGCGCGTTGACGTTCGGTCTGGACGGGTACTGGCGGCGGCAGGCGGCCCGACACGCCCTGCGCGGCGCACCCGCCGCGGCGTTGGACGTATGCACCGGCACCGGCGAAATGGCTTTTCTCCTGCACCGGATGAGCGGTGCGGGGACCGCCGTCACCGGAGTGGATTTCAACACGGCCATGCTTAGCGAGGCGGAACGGCGCCAAGCCGGCGACGGTATCGTCTTCCGGCAAGCCGACGCCACCGCGCTTCCCTTTCCCGACGCGTCGTTTGACGTGGTCACGGTCTCTTTCGCCCTGCGTAATCTCAACGTCACGGCTGGCCGTTTCGCCGCGACCCTGCGCGAATGTCTGCGGGTCATGCGTCCCGGCGGCCGCCTGGTTACGGTCGAAACCACTCAGCCGCCCTCCGCGTTCGTGCGTTGGATCGTACGCCGTTATGTGGGCATGGTCGTGCCGCGGCTCGGCGCGCGCTTATCCGGCTCGCGTGCCGCTTATGCGTACCTGGCAGGCACGATTCCCCGCTTTCATGGCGCGCCGGAATTGGCAGCCATCCTGCGCAACGCCGGTTTCGAACGAACGGTTTACACATATTTGACGTTAGGCCTCGTGGCCATCCACGAGGCCGTCAAGGCCGGCGACAGAACGGGTACAAACAACAGAAAGACGAAATGAGAACATTGGCATTCCTTGCCGGCGGCATGCCGGGCATCGCCGAAATCGGCATCATCGCACTGATTCTGGTATTGCTTTTCGGCGCGCGCAAACTGCCGGCTCTGGCGCACGCGCTGGGAAGCAGTCTCACGGAATTCAAGAAGGGCGGACGGGAAGGCGAACGCCAGGAAGACAAATCGTCTCCCCACGAGACCGCGAAGGAACCAGAGAAAGGAAACGACTCGTCACATGCAAAGTCCTGACAGACCCGCGTCGAACTTACGCATCTGGCTGACCGCCGTGCGCCCGTTTGCCTACACGGCCTCGGTGCTGACCGTGGTCCTGGGCGCGGCCATGGCTTACCACGCGGGCTATTCGCTACGTTGGGGCGCGTTGGCGCTGACGCTGCTCGGCGTGGTCTGCTTCCATACGGCGGCGAACCTGCTGAACGACTGCTTCGATCACCGGCGCGGTCTGGACCGGCAGGTGTTTCCGGTCAGCGGCGCGGTCGTCCGCGGGTGGATCGCGGAACGTCAGGCGTTCCGCGCGGCGATGCTGTGCCTGGCCATCGGCCTGCTCTGCGGCTTCGCCCTCGTCGCCTTCGCGGGCTGGGTGGTATTACTGCTGGGTATCCTAGGTGCGGTCTGCGCTCTGGGCTACACCACGCCCCACTTCTGCTTCAAGTACACGGGGCTTGGAGACTTGGCCGTCTTCATGGCCTTCGGCGTTCTGCCGGTATTCGGAACCTGGTGGGTACAGAGCCGGACGTTCTCGTGGCTACCCATCCTCTGGAGTTTGCCCCTGGTTTCCCTGACCGTCGGCATCCTGCACGCCAACAACTGGCGCGACCTTGAAACGGATGGCGGGCGCGGGTGCCGAACCGTGGCTGGATGGCTGGGCTGCGATGGGTCGCGGCGTTACTACCGGTTGCTGGTGCTGGCGCCTTTTGCGCTTGTGGCCTTGTACGTCGGTCTCGGACGGGTTGCGCGACTGAATCTTCCGACGCCTCCTCTGGCGCTGATTGCGTTTCTGGCGTTGCCCCTTGCGTTGCGTCTGGCCCGCATCCGGCCAGCCGAGAATCCGGGGGCCTTCGCGATGCTCGATGGCCGGACGGCTCAGCTTCACATGCTTTTCGGGATCCTGTGCTCGGCCACGTTCTTGATCGGACGGCATTTTTCTTTCTAACGATGAAAAAGACTCGTTGCGCACTTACGGTTCTATTGGCTTTCGGACTGTTTGCGTTTCTCTTTCTGTGGGCGGGCGGCACTTTCTGGCTCTGGCTGACGCTTTCGGTGGTAGTGCTCTGCTGCGCGGCCTTTCTGGCCGAACCGGCCGACATGCGCGGTGTATTCCTGTCTCGCACCGGCACGCGTTCGCGAGTCGCGACGCTGTTGCTGGGGATTGGCTCCGCCGCGTTGCTGTATGGCATCTTCTTCGTCGGCAACCTAGCGGCGAGATGTCTGTTCCCGTTCGGCGCCGGCGAGATCGAAGCGGTCTACCGACAGGGGGCCCAGACGCCACGCTGGATCGTCGCGCTGCTCTTGCTCGCCGTCGTGGGGCCGGGGGAAGAAATCTTCTGGCGCGGGTACGTCCAGCGGCGCCTGTCCGCCGAATTCGGCGGCGCCGGCCTTGCGCTGTCCATTCTGGCCTACACGGGTGTTCACCTCGCGACGGCCAACCTGACGCTGATTTTGGCAGCGGTTGTCTGCGGCGGCTTCTGGGCGCTGCTCTACCGGCTTTTCGGCTCCATCTGGATCAATACTGTCAGCCATGCAGCATGGGCCGTCGCTATCTTCGTCCTGTGCCCGATGAGGTAGATGAAATGGCGGAATTCATAGGTCGGAATACCTGCTGTCGAAAAACCTGCTTGCCGTTTGCCATCGGAGATGTCATGTTTCCCCGATTCGTAGGTAGCAGCGGGGATCTTTCGCGCGATACTTACGGTGAAGGTTCGAGAGGAATCTGAATGAGAGGTATGACGATTGAGGCAGTCGTACTTCCTGTCCCGGGAAAGCAAATATCATGACAAAAGACGCCGCCGTTGGTGAGACAGCAATGCAGAATCATGGTTGGACCGTGACCCTGGCCGCAATGGGCATCAATCTCGCCCTGGGGATTCTGTACACGTGGAGCGTGATCAGCAAAGGCGTGCCGCAAGCGTGGGGATGGAGCGAGTCGGATAAGTCCTGGCCTTATGCTGTCGCCTGCCTCACGTTCTGTATCATCATGGTGCCGGCCGGCCGGTGGCAGGACAAGATGGGGCCACGCATCGTCGCGAGTGTCGGAGGACTTCTGGTGGGTCTCGGAATGATCATGGCCAGCCTGACCACATCGCCGCTGGGCTACATCCTCGGGTTCGGCGTTCTGGCGGGAGCGGGCATCGGATTCGGCTATGCGTCGGCCACCCCGCCAGCGGTGAAGTGGTTTCCCCCCGCCAAGACCGGTATGATCGCGGGGATCGTGGTGTCGGGATTTGGGCTTGCATCCGTGTACGCATCGCCGCTGGCGAAGTGGCTGATGGCCACGTATGGTCTGCCGGCCACGATGAAGATCCTGGGCATCGCGTTCCTGCTCGTGGTCGTGGTGCTGGCCCAGTTCCTCAAGGCGCCACACAAAGCGCTCCAGTTTATCAAGGCACTGGGGCCTCTGGGCGAAATGAAGCAGGGGGCGGTTGCGCCCATGAAGAAAAACGTGGATTTCACGCTGCGGCAGATTTTGCGTATGAGGTCGTTCTACCTGCTCTGGTTCATGTTCGCATGCGGGGCCGGGGCCGGCTTGATGGTCATTGCCAAACTGGCCACCATTGCCAAGATCCAAGCACAGCTCGAACTCGGGTTCGTGCTGGTCGCAGTGCTGGCAGTCGGCAACGGCGCCGGTCGCGTTGTGACCGGCATGGTCTCGGACAAGATCGGGCGGAAGACAACGCTGTTTGTCTGTTTCCTCCTGCAGGCCGTGTTCGTATTGTTGCTTTCCATGGCACGCGGGGGGAGCATCCTGGCCACTGGCCCCGCGCTGGCCGTCATCTCAGCCTTCATTGGGGCCCTCTACGGCGCCAATCTGGCGCTCTTTCCGTCTATTACAAAGGACTACTACGGTCTGAAAAACTTCGGGGTAAACTACGGTCTTGTCTTCACGGCGTGGGGAGTTGGCGGTTTTATGCTGGCCCTTCTCGCCGGCAAGATTTACGACGCCACGCACAGTTTCAACGTCGCCTATTACGGCGCCTCGTTCCTGCTCGCGCTGGCCGCCATTCTGACCCCATTTGTGCGACCGCCGCCTCATGACGCCGCGTCGGAGACGAGTTCGTCTGGACAACTAGAACGCTCAGGGAGGTGAGAGCCATGGCCAAGATCAAGATTATTGACGACGACCCGGAAGTGCGCGCGTTGATCTCGGACATACTGGGGCAGGCGGGCTACGCCGTGAGCGCGTACGACCGCACCGAGGGCGCAATCCGCCTTCTGGAAACCGATCCGCCGGACCTGCTTCTGCTTGACGTGATGTTCCCGGAAGATGCCTCCGGCGGCCTGGAACTGGCGATGGACATTCGGCGGAACGCGCGGACAAAGACCATCCCCATCATCCTGCTCACGAACATTAATAAGGAGTTTCCGATCGGGCTCTCGGAGAAGGACGTCGATCCGAAGTGGATGCCGGTGCAGGGCTTCATCGAAAAGCCGCCGGATGCCGAGGATTTGCTCATGAAGGTCGCAGCCTGTCTGAAGTAACTTGCAGCGGCCCGCATATCTGCTACACTGTGGTAGTTCCGGATATGGAAGGGACGTTCACCGATCCGCTGTCTCTCTCTCACGCTCACGGATGGGGAACGGGCGTGAAGGCGGCGAGTGAACGCCATCAATGCGAGAGGAAAGAGCATGGCTTTGTCATCGGGCAACGCCGTGGACACGGCGCCGGTGGAGGAGGTCCTGCGACGGACGGGTCCCGTCACGCCGGCGGATCTCATTCCGTTGCTGCAGGAGATCCAGAGCGTCTACGGCTATCTTCCGCCCGAGGCGCTCGCGGAAGTAAGCGAGCGGACGGGCATCCCTACCAGCCGCATGTACGGCGTGATCACGTTCTACGCGCAGTTTTCCATCAAGCCGCGCGGGCGTCACACGGTGCGGTGCTGCTGCGGGACGGCGTGCCACGTGCGCGGCTGCAAGGAGGTCTCCGACGCCATCCTGCGCAACCTCGGCGTGGAGGAGGGCGGCACGACGACGGACCTGCGCTTTACGGTCGAAGGCGTGGCCTGTCTGGGAACGTGTTTCCTGGCGCCGGTCATGATGGTGGACGACCAGTACTTCGGCCTGCTGACACCGGCCAAGGCTCGTGACATTCTCAGATCCTTCACGTGAAAACAAGCATGTCGAACGCCCGAATCGCCAGTACGCGGGATCTTGACGACTGTCGCGAAGCGGCGATCGCCGTGCGGGCGCGCTATCGCGCGCGCGTGTTGGTTTGCGCCACCGGCTGCCGTGCGCTGGGTGCCGCACAACTGAGCATAGCTTTCCGGGACCGGATTGCCGCTGCCGGCCTTGTGGATGAGGTTGCCGTCGTGGAAACGGGCTGCCACGGACAATGCGCTCGCGCCCCGCTGGTTCTGATCGAGCCGAACGACTTTCTGTACGGCCCCGTGAAGCCGGAAGACGTAGAGGAGATCGTCCGAACCACGCTGCTGGAGGGAAGACCCGTGGAGCGGCTGTGCGAGCAGGCCGGGGGCCGGACGTTCGCGACACTCGCCTCCGTGCCGTTCTACGCCGCTCAGAGACGCGAGGTGTTCTCTCTCTGCGGGCGGGTGGATCCAAGAAGCCTTGAAGACGCCGTCGCGCATGGGTCCTACACGGCGGCGGCGGCCGCACTGACGGGCTTGACCCCGGAGCAGGTGATTGACGAGATCACGGAAGCGGGCCTGCGCGGCCGCGGCGGCGCGGGATTCCCGGCGGGCAAGAAGTGGAAGCTCTGCCGCCAGGCGGTGGGCGCGGAGAAGTACTTGATCTGCAACGCCGACGAGGGCGATCCGGGCGCGTTCATGGATCGCGCGCTCCTGGAGGGCGTTCCGCACCAGATCCTTGAGGGCATGCTGATCGCGGCCTACGCCATCGGCGCCACACGCGGCTTCGTGTACGTGCGCGCGGAGTACCCGATCGCGGTGGAACACGTGCGTCTCGCCATCGGGCAGGCGCGGGAGCGCGGTCTTCTGGGACCGAACATTCTCGGCTCCGGCTTCAGTTTCGACATCGATGTGCGCATGGGTGCCGGCGCGTTCGTATGCGGCGAGGAAAGCGCGCTCATCGCGTCACTGGAAGGTCAACGCGGCATGCCTCGTTCTCGTCCCCCTTTCCCCGCCGAAAAGGGTTACCTTGGCAAACCGACGACGATCAACAATGTGGAAACCCTCGCAAACGTGCCTCTCATCATGCGGAAGGGCAGGGCGTGGTATGCGTCTATCGGGACGGCGGGCAGCAAGGGCACGAAGGTGTTCGCCCTTGCCGGAAAGGTCAGGAACACGGGTCTCGTGGAAGTGCCCATGGGCGCGACCCTGCGGCAAATCATCTACGACATAGGCGGCGGCATTCAGAACGACGTCCCTTTCAAGGCGGCCCAGATGGGCGGCCCCTCAGGGGGGTGCGTCCCGGCGCAGTTCCTCGATCTGCCGGTGGACTACGATTCCGTCAAACAAGCCGGCGCGATCATGGGGTCGGGCGGCTTGATCGTGATGGACGAAAACACGTGCATGGTGGACATGGCCCGCTTCTTCATGAACTTCGTGCAGGACGAGTCGTGCGGCAAGTGTCCGCCCTGTCGCGTCGGCACGCGCCACCTGAGGGACATTCTCGCGCGCATCTGCTCCGGCCAGGGACGCGAGAGCGACCTCGACGAATTGGAGCGTCTGAGCGCCGATGTCAGGACCGGTTCCCTGTGCGGACTGGGACAAACAGCGCCGAATCCGGTGCTCTCCACTTTGCGCCACTTTCGGCACGAATATGAGGTCCACATCCGCGAGCACCGCTGCCCGGCGAAGGTCTGCCGGGGCCTGTTCCGGTACGAGATCGTGCCGGAGACGTGCACTGGATGCGGCATCTGTGCCAAGAACTGCCAGGTGAAAGCCATTGCGGGGGAACGAAGAAAGCCTCACCTGATCGACCCGGACATCTGCGTGTATTGCGGCGTGTGCTTTGCCGCGTGCCCGTATTCCGCCATTCGAAAGGTTTGAAGAAAATCGCCATGAGTCACGCGACACAAACCGGTCCGAGGGTCTCGCTGACGATCGACGGCATCTCCGTAACCGCCCAGGAGGGGTCCTCCATTCTGCGCGCGGCGCTCGCGGCCGGCATCCATATCCCGCACCTGTGCGAGGATCCACGGCTGACGCCCGCCGGCGCCTGCCGCCTGTGCCTGGTGGAGATCGAGGGCGAACGCGGCCTTCAGACGTCCTGCACGCGGACGGCGTTGCCCGGCATGGCCGTCCGCACGCAGACGGACGCCATCCGCGCCTTGCGCAAGACGACGCTGGAGCTGCTCCTCAGCGAGCACCGGGTCGAGTGCCTGACGTGCGACAGGGACGGCGACTGCGCCTTGCAGGACTACAGCTACGAATACCAGGCCGACCGGACGCGCTTTCCGAACGTGACGATTCCGGCCGGGCATGAGAACTACACGACCGGCGATCACGCCATCATGTATGACCCATCGAAGTGCATCCGCTGCCAGCGCTGCGTCCGCTTCTGCCAGGAGGTCGAGATGGCCGAGGCCCTGACCATGCGGGGGCGCGGCGGCGGCGTGGAGGTCACAACCGGATTCGACGTGGCGCTTAACCGCTCGACCTGCAACCTGTGCGGCGGCTGCGTTGGAACCTGCCCCACGTCCGCGCTCCACGACCGCCAGGCCGTGGGATTGGGCCGCCTCAAGGACCTGGAGAAAGTTCGGACGACCTGTTCCTACTGCGGCGTAGGCTGCCAGTTCGACCTGAACGTCAACCGCCGGATGAACCGGATTGTGCGGGTGACCAGCGAACCCGGCTCTATTCCGAACGACGGGAACCTCTGCGTCAAAGGCAAGTATGCCATTGATTTTGTTCATTCCCAGGAGCGCCTGAAGACGCCGCTGATCAGGGAAAACGGCGTGTTCCGGGAAGCCGGATGGGAGGAAGCGATTGCCCATGCCGGCCGGGAGCTGGCCGCGGCTCGCGACCGGTATGGGCCCGACGGCCTCGCGTTTCTCAGCTCCTCGCGCTGCACGAACGAGGAGAACTACCTGATGCAGAAGATCGCCCGGATGGCGGGCCGCACCAACAACATCGACCAGTGCGCCACGACGTGCCATGCGCCGACGGTCGCCGGTTTGGCCAGCGCGCTCGGCTCCGGCGCGATGACCAACGCCATCCGCGAAATCCGCCATGTGCAGACGCTGTTCCTGATCGGCGCGAACCCGACCGAGGCGCATCCGATCGTCGGCCTGGAAATGAAGAAGGCGCTGCGTCGCGGCGCGCGGCTGATTGTCTGCGATCCGCG
>JAQBFL010000012.1:0-6110 GCA_032123415.1 bacterium
GGTGCCTAACCGGTAGGAACGGAGGAAAGGTTATGACGAAACTGCGCACAGCCAAACGCGGCCAAACACGCGGCCAAACCATGGTGGAGTACATCATCATCGTGGTGATCATCGCCATTGCAGCCATTGCCATCTTCGGCGTGTTCGGAGACACGATCCGCGCGAAGCTCGGCGGCGCCGTGGTGGAAATCGGCGGTGACGATTCGGCCGTCAGCGACGCCACGGACACATCGTCCGCCGACGTGCTCAAGGATCTGAGCGTCGACGGCCTGTGACCCCGGCGCGGAAGGGCGGCTCATGCCCCGCGTAAAGCGGATACGAAGCTCCAAAGGCGGCCAGTCTCTCATTGAGTCGTGTCTGGCCGTCGTGTTGGTGTGCCTTGTGTTCGCCGGCGTGCTCCAGATATCGCAACTGTTCGCCGCCAAGGAGGTTCTGAATCACGCAGCGGCCCGGGCGGCGCGCGCCCGCGCGGTGGGGTTCAACTACTGGATGGTGTATAAGTCCGGCCTGGTGGCGGCCATTCCGAACGCGGGACGGATGACCGAGCCGGCCTACACCAACGTCGATCTGGTGCTGCGCGCCAAGGTGGAGACCTCCTCGCCGGGCGAGTTGTGGGACTGGGCGCTGGGCGAGGCCACGCCCTCCTCCCGGCAGTACGCCATCGAACGCGCCCGCATTCCGGAGTTCCTCGAAGCCGCGAACGACGACACGATGTACAACGTGCTGAACTACTCCGAGTGGGACGGGGTCGATGTCTCAGCGGTCGTGCTCGGGGGCAGCGCCGGGGCCCTGATCCAAGGCGCCGTGCGCCAGAACTACCCGCTGCGCATCCCCATGCACCGCTCGTTCTATGACGCGGACTCGATGCTGCTGACGGGCGAGAGTTTCGTGGAGAATCACTACTCGCTGTATCTGGACGACTATTCGTGGTGAGAAAGGACGCCGGACGATGAGAAACCATTCTCGCTCCCGGCGCACGGGCAGCCGGGGTAGGCGCGGCCAGGTGGCCGTCTTCCTGCTCATGGCCCTGGTGATCCTGTTCTTCATCGTGCTGTGGAACTTCGACTTGCACAAGACCATTCACGTCAAGAACGTCAGCCAGACGGCGGGGGACTCGTCGGCGCTCGCGGCCGCCCGCTGGCAGGGCCTGGCGCTCAACCTCGTGGGCGACCTCAACATCATGCACGCCGTGGCCCTGGCCATGGGGGACGCGGACTCCGCAGCCGCCATGACGAACATCCAGGCCCGGCTTTGTTTCACTGGTCCCATGATCGGCTTCATGGCCGCCCAGCAGGCGGCCAAGAACAACGGCCTGTTCGTCAACGAGAGCTATACCGACGCCATCCGCGAACATGCCGACACGGTACGTGACGACTACGCCGCCCCGGTCGGCCCCGGCGGGTCGCCCCTTTTTGCCGAGCCCTATCCCGGGTGCTGGGAAGACTACGCCGACATGCTCGACCTGGCGGCGGACAACGGCATCGCGGTCGGTCCGGATAATGCCGCTTTCTACATGGACTACGCGGGGGGCGACCACGTCCTGCTGCGCATCGACTTCTATGAGGCGATCGCCGGGGAAACCTGGTGCTGGTTTGACCGCAACGCGCCGACGCTGCTGGACGACTACGAGAACTTCCCCCCCTGCTGGTGGCCGCCGCTGCCGCCCGTCGCGGTGACCGAGCCCATGAACGCCGAGATTTTCGGGCTGGCACTGACCAAGATGACGACCAGTCTGGACGCGCTGGTCGATCTGGAGATGATCCAGGACCTCGCCGCCGAGCGCGGGCTGGCCGATCCGGTTCCCGACGGCATCATGACCAACGTCGCTACGTGGTATTGTTATGATCCGGGGCGCTGGACCGCCTGGGACGCCATGTCCGTGTCCAGTGACTACCCATTCCCCTCCGTGGGGCCCGTGCGGCCGCAATACGACTATGCGGGCGCGGACGTGGCGACCCGCAGCGAAACCCACGCGCGCCGTCTGAGCCCCGGCGTCGGAGGCTCGAGCGTGTCGAATGTCATCACCTGGACGGCGGCCGCTAAACCGTTCGGTCTTCTGGACGAGCGGGCGCGCCCCAACGACTACGGCATCGTGCTGCCCGCGTTTCACGACGTCCGCCTGATTCCTGTCGATGCATCGTCGGCGCCCTCGGGCGGCGGATTCAACCTCGACTGGCGCGAGCATCTTCATTTCCACCTTCCCGCCTACATGGAGTCCGGCCTGGCCGGCTGCGAGGCCGGTTGCTGGTACTGCCGGCAGCTCGTGCAGTGGGAGATTCCGACCTTCCGCGCCGAGGGGGCCGCGTGGTTGGCGGCCTATGGCGATACATGCGACTTGCCGGGCGGAGGAGGCGGAGGAGGCGGGGGCGGAGGCGGCAGCGGCGAGGGCGGCGGACGCCGCCGGGGGCATTAGGGCGCGGAGGTCAGAAGTCGGAGGTCAGAGGTCGGATCTCTGACCTCGGACCTCAGGGTTTGCACCATGCGTGGCATGCAGCATAGAGCAGTGCAGTGCGAGGGGCAGGCGATGATCGAGTTCATCGTTGGCCTCATCGCCGTGGTCGCGCTCTTCGCGGCCATGCTGCAGATCGCCAGTCTGACGAGGGCGCAGACGGAAGCAACCGTGGACGCGCGCCGCGAGGCGGCTGAACGCGCCATGAACCCGCTGGGGGCGATTGGCGCGCCGGACTACGTCATCGACATTCTCGCCGGCGACGACGAGTCGCCTTACTCCGTGGACGACGAACGGACGGTGGGAGACGTCTCGCGCTTCACGGCCGTCACGGTTCAGCGTTCGGCGCCAACCGCGGACGCGTGGGACCTCATCGACGCCGTACCGGACAACCAGTTCTCCGCCATGCACTCCCCCGGGGTTCCCATGCTGGAGTTCCAGATGGTGCGCGGCGCCGCAAGCCGCACGGTGCCGGTCATGGGCGCCGTGCGCCACTTGATCTACGACGCCGAGACGATCGAAATCGACTCCGAGGTCTGGATGCCGTGGCTGAGGGGGATCTATTGATTTTCTGCCGGCCACGTTGCGGGGCGGCCGTTCGCATGGCTGCCTGGGTCGCGCTTGCGGCACTCGCCGACCGCGCGGACGCGCGCGTCTTTCAGCGCTGGAGCGCCGTCGCCGACGCGCGCCGCACCCTCCAGACCGCCGGCGGACGGATCGCGTACGAGGCGGACATTGCCCTGAACGGCGGCAAGGGGCGGCTTTGCGTCGCCGCGTTCGAGGAGAACATGCCGTCCGTCGCGCGGCGGCTCTCCCAATCCCTCGGCCAGCCCATTGTCGCGGGCGGCGGCGGCCTCACCGTGCGGACGGTCGAGAACGCCGACGGCGTGTTGCGTCTCGTGCTCTTCGCGCTGCCGGCTTACGGGCGCACGCTGGCGGTGACGGTCAGCCAGACCGCCGCCGAGGCCGCGGCTTCGGCGCGTCCGCCCGAACGCCACCTGCTCGACGAGGTGCCGGCCTACGCCCCGAGCACCCCGCGCTTCTTCTGCCGCGACGAGGAGTTCCAGATGGCCGTGGCGGTGGCCGAGACCCCCGACAGCGCGCGGACCGCGGCCGCATCCTACTCCGCCGCCCTGGCCGCCGCGGGCTGGCAGCCCGTGCCGCCCGTCGACCCGCGCCGCGGCGGCGCGCTCGGCGTCTACGCGCGCGGCGCGGATCTGTGCATCGCCTTCGTCAACGAACGCGACCCGCGCGGCGGCGGCGGTTCGATAATCGCGGTCTTGCACAAGCGGCGGAGCGTCAAGTAAGATGAATGTCTTGAAGGAGCACGGCATGAAACAGAAACTCGTCCCCATCGCTTCGGTGCTCGTCGGCATCTTGGCGTTCTTTCTCACGGACCGGTTCCTGCGCCGCGAACGCGCAGCGCTTGAACGCGAAAAACAGGCCTTCATCGAACGTACGCGGCAGATCTACGTCGTGGCCGCCGGGCGCGACATTCCCAGCGGCACCACGCTCTCCAAGGACGACGTGGGCAAGCTGCAGGTGTCCCAGCGTAACGTCGGCGACCGCGCGGTCCTGCCCGAGCAGGTCGCCATGCTGTACGGCCGCAAGGTGATGTTCCATATCAAGGCCAACGACCCGATCCTGTGGTCGGACGTGGAAGGCGGTGGCGCGGGGGGCATTGGCCTCGCCAACATGGTCTCATCGCCCATGCGCGCCATCTCGTTGAATATCGGCGGCTCGCAGGGCGTCAGCGGCATGGTGCGACCCAACGACCGGGTGGACGTGCTGGGAACGTTCGCCTTCCCGGGAACCAACCCCGCCGAGATGGAGGCCGTGACGCTCACGATTCTCCAGAACGTGACCGTGCTGGCCACCGGGCAGCAGTTGGCCAACGAGCTGCTGGACCCGCGCACGCTGCGCCGCGCCGCGGGCTACAGCACCGTGACGCTGGAAGTGACGCCGCGGGAGGCCGAGCTGTTGGTCTTCGCGGAGCAGTCGAAGGGCCGCCTGACGCTGGCCCTGCGCAACCCCAGCGACGTCAGTTTCGAGGCGCGTCTGCCGGACGTGAATTTCCAGTATCTGCAGACCGAAATACCCAAACTTAACTCCGAACGGCAATCCCGCCCGGGCCGGACGACGCGCTGAGCGCCACGGCCGGGGCTGAGCGTGCAACCCGGGAAGCTTACGGATGACACCACACGTGAAACTCGAGATACAGCGTCCCGGCAAGGCGCCCAGCGTCTATGACATCGACTACGGCGTCTACACGATCGGCAGCGACGAGGACTGCGGCATCCGGCTCGGCGACCACCGCGTCGACGCGCGCCAGGCCGTCCTGACACTGCGCGAGGACGGCGCGTGGATCGAGGACCTGGACGCGCACACGCCCACAACCCTCGCGGGCCAGGCCGTCTCCGGCCGTGTCGCGGTCGGTCCGGGCCAGGCCATTGGCATCGGGCCGTTTGCGCTGCTGGTCCGCCTGCCGGCGCCGCCGCCCACGCCCGTCGCCCCGCCCACGCCCGCCGTCCAACCTGCCGCGCCCCGCTCCGAGGCGTCGTCCGCGGCGCCGCCCGGCACCCTGTCGCTCCTCGAGCAGCGGCGCGCCATCTCGCGGCAGATCCACAAGGAGCTGCTCGAACGGCTGGACATCAAGCGCATGACGGCGACCCACGTCGAGCGCGACGAGCTCGGCAAGCGGGCCATGGATACGATCCGCGCCATCGTCACGGAAGTGGCGCCGCGCCTGCCCCCCGCCATCGCGCCCCAGCAGTTGATCAAGGATATCTTCGACGAGGCCATGGGCCTCGGGCCGCTCGAGGACCTGCTCGAAGACCCGGAGATCACCGAGATCATGGTCAACGGCCACAGCCAGGTCTACGTCGAGAAGAAAGGCAAGCTGCTCCTGACCGACCGCACGTTCATGAACGACGATTCGGTCCACGCGATCATCGAGCGCATCGTCTCGCCGCTCGGCCGGCGCATCGACGAAAGCCAGCCGTATGTCGATGCGCGCCTGCCGGACGGCTCGCGCGTCAACGCCATCATCCCTCCCCTGTCGCTCGTGGGGCCGTGCCTGACGATCCGCAAGTTCTCCCGCACGCCCTTCACGGACCAGGACCTCGTCCGCTTCGGCACGATCACGCCCTCCATGGCGGAGTTCGCCCGCATGTGCGTGCATCTGCGCAAGAACGTGGTCGTGTCCGGCGGCACGGGCTCCGGCAAGACGACGCTGCTCAACGTGCTCAGCGACTACATTCCCGACAGCGACCGCATCGTGACCATCGAAGACGCGGCCGAGTTGCGCTTGGAGAAGGAGCACATCGTGCGTCTGGAATCCCGGGCGCCGAACATCGAAGGCCGCGGCGCGGTGACGATCCGCGACCTGGTGCGCAACGCGCTGCGCATGCGGCCGGACCGCATCGTGGTGGGGGAGTGCCGTGGTGGCGAGGCGCTGGACATGATCCAGGCGATGACCTCCGGCCACGGCGGGTCGATGGGCACGCTGCACGCAAACAATCCGGCGGACGCTCTGAACCGGCTGGAGACGATGGCGCTGATGAGCAAAGTCGAGTTGCCGCTCCACGCGTTGCGAGCCCAGGTCGCCTCGGCGATCGACCTGATCGTTCAGATGAGCAGGCACATCGGCGGGCGTCGGCTG
>JAQBFL010000013.1:0-4101 GCA_032123415.1 bacterium
AGTTAAGCTATGCTTCAGGTTCTACAACACAGAGCGGTACCACCAGTCGCTGGGCTACCAGACCCCGGACGAGGTGTACTTCTCGGACGACATGCAAGGATTCGAGTCAGATGGCAATGCTGCGTGACATACAACACAGCCTTCGGCTGATAAGACTCCGAAGAGGGCGCATCTCCCTTCGGGAGATTTCTAATGCGCAAATAAGAGCGGCTACGCCGCAGGTGTTTCACACCTTAAACAACAAGGACATCTGTCCAGTCGGAGGGGCACACTTCCGTAGCACATGTCTACTCGACAGAATTACCTAATAAAAAGGAGGATCAAGATATGATTCGATATAAGACAGAGGGAATGCGAGTGCTCGGAGTTGTCATGGTGGCGATTGGATTGGCCGCTTTCTGCCCGCTGGCGCCAGCCACGGAGACCGAGAACCTGAACATGCAGATCCTGCCCGCGCCGGGCAAGGTGGTCATAGACGGCAAGCTCGATGACTGGGACCTGTCGGCAGGGGTATTTGTGTGCAGCGACGTCGAGAACGCTCGCGACAAGTTCGCGGTCTGGTTCCACACGATGCACGACGCGGATAAACTGTATCTGCTGGCTCGTTGGAACGACGAGACGCCAATGAACAATCCTGGCAGCAGCCGGGGCGACTACGGCTGGAATGGAGACGGCCTGCAGTTCCGATTCGTGGCTCACACCGGCGATGCGCAGCGCGAGCGGGTTTCTCACTATACCGCTTGGCACGACCGCGACGGTATCGATGTCATCGATATCAGCTACGGGCGCGGGTTCGATGAAGGTGCGGTTCGGAACGCAAAGGAAGGCGGCGCTCAGCAGGCTTTCTTGAAATTTGCTGATGGTAAGGGTTACGCCCAGGAGATCGCCTTACCGTGGAAGTTCCTGACCAAGGACGGTGCGCCGGTAAAGCCAGGCGACACGGCGCAGATCACCGTTGAGCCAAACTTCACGATCGGCAATTCCGGCAGGCTGTCGCTGAAGGACATCTTCAAGCCGGACATCGTGCCGAACAGGGTGTTCACGTTCATGTCTTCGGGGGATTGGGGCTGGGCGAGCTTTGAGAAGCAGGGCAACCTTAAGCCCCGGCCCGTACGGCTGGCGGACGGTCGCGAGTTTGCAGTTCGCATGGAAAACGGACTGCCCGCGGTTGACTGGACCGGGCTGATCAAGGTGAAGGAGCTCGTCGGTTTTGTGCCGATCACCTTCGAAATGCCGGAAGACGGCTATATTTCGCTCAATATCAGGACGGCCGACGGCAGCGTTGCACGGCAGTTGCTGTCGAACGCGTTCTACACGGCGGGCCGGCACGAGGTCAAGTGGGACGGTCTGACCACGCCCAACTGGCGCAGACCGGGTGATCCGGTTGCGGCTGGCGAGTACACGTGGGATGCTATATGGCACAAAGGCGTAAGCCTGCGGCTGCGCGGCTGGGCTGCCAACAGCGGCAACGCTCCGTGGGATGGCCCGACGGGCAAGGAGAACTGGGGCGGCGACCACGGAATTCCGGTTACATGCGCGTCCGATGGTTCTAAGGTGTATCTTGGTTGGTCAGGCGCCGAGGCGGGCAAGGCGCTGCTGGCTGTTGATCTCCAGGGCAACGTGCAGTGGAAAAACAGCCGCGGCGGAATGGCGGGCGCCGAACTGGTAGCCGTTGACGGCAAAACCGCTTATGTGCAGAACTGGGGCGGCAACCTGTACCGGATTGAAACGGAGCGCGGCGGCTACACCGAATGGAAGGGACGACCGACGACCGACCTGCACGTCAAAGACCTCTGGGGCGAGCGCGGAGGGATGCCCAATCAGGCCAACGCCTTGTTTGCGCACCAGGGGCGGCTGTACGTCGGGTTCACCGATGCCAACCTGATTCTGGCACTCGACGGCGAGAGCGGAGAGATCGTCAAGGAATACAGCGTTCAGGCGCCCAGCGATTTCGAAGCGCGCGGCAAAACGCTCGTCGCGGTGTCGCAGGGCACCACGGTGTTGGCGGTGGATATTGAGAGCGGCGCGTCAAAGCCGCTGATCACCGGGCTGAAAGACGCCAGGGCGATTGCCTTGGACCGAGACGGCAATATCTACATCGGCGTGCGTGAGCCTGACAATCAGGTGCTGGTGTTTGGGCCGGACGGTAAGGCGTCGCGGGCCATCGGCAAGAAAGGCGGCCGGCAGCTGCTGGGCAAGTGGGACCCGTCCGGGATGGCGTTCATCAACGGCCTGACGGTCGATCCCGAAGGCAAAATCTGGGTCGCAGAGGCAGATGGCTACCCAAAGCGGTTCAGCGTCTGGCAGACATCCGACGGTGCCTTCGTCAAGGAATTTTTCGGTCCCGCGACGTACGGTGCGCTTGGCGGAAATATCAGTCCGATGGATCCCGACGTAATCGTCGGTCAGGGATGCGAATGGCGGCTTGATCCGAAGACCGGCCAGGCCGACTGCCTGGGCGTGATCACGCGCGACGGTATGGAAAACGCGCGGTTCGGCATCGGCTCGAACGGCAAGCTGTATCTGGTGACGGCCGGAAACTGGGCGTTCAACATTGGACCGATCCGCTTCTTCGAGCGCGAAGGTGACACCGATTACCGCTTGCGCACGATGATCTACTACCTGACTGCAGAAGACAAAGAACTGGGGATGACCGGGCACGGCTCGCACGATGGAGCAGCAAAAACGGCTGTCTGGGCGGATCGCAACGGCGACGGACAGCGTCAGGCCAACGAGGTGACCGTATACCCTGGCGTCCATGTTTTCAGCGGCTGGTACATGAGCGTAACACCCGACCTGACTCTCTACAGCGGCAACAACCAGTTCCGTGTGAAGAGCTTTACGGAAGCTGGAGCTCCGGTCTACGACCTGGCCAATCCGGTCAAGATGCCTGCAGCAGGGCTTGGCTCTGCAGATGGTCGCTACGTACTGCAAACGGGCGAATACAACGCCGACCACTCCTGGTTCCGGTGCTTCGATATCGCGACCGGCAAGCAGGTCTGGACGTATCCGGACAATTTCGTGGGTGTGCATGGTTCGCACCGTGCGCCCCCGGCGGAGGTGGGCATGATACGGGGATCGTACGGCCCGTGCGGCACGGCTAGGATGCCCGATCCGGTCGGCAACATCTGGGTTATCACCACGAACATCGGCGAATGGCACGTGCTCACCGAACGCGGCTTCTACCTGACGCACCTGTTCCAGGGCGACCCGATGAAGGTGCAGTGGCCTGAGGCTGCGGTGCCAGGCGCACTTTTGAACAACTGCCCGCCGGGCCTCGGCGGCGAGGACTTCGGCGGTTCGATTACCCTTGGGCGGGATGGCAAACTCTATCTGCAGGCCGGCAAGACCGGCTTCTGGAACGTCGAGGCCGCCGGGCTTGATTCGGTGAAGCCGATCACCGGCACCACGCTGGTTGTCAAGGAGGAAGACCTGGTCCTCGCACGCAGATTCCGCGAGGGTTATCTTCAGGAAACCGCCAAAATCAGGCGGATGGCGATCCGCAAGACGACGCCTCAGTTCACAGGCGACCTCGACAAGGACTTCGCAGGTGCCGAGATCATCAGCTATAAGAAGCAGGACGATGCGGCCGTCCGCAGCAGCGCGGCGTGGGACGAGAACAACCTGTATCTGGCTTGGGATGTCGTAGACCGCACGCCCTGGATCAACGGAGCCGAGGCACCCGAGTTCATGTACACCCGTGGCGACACAGTAGATTTCCAGCTTGGGACCGATCCGAACGCCGACCCGAAGCGTGGCGGCGCCGTTAGCGGCGACCTGCGGCTTTCTATCGGCAACTTCCAGGGCAAGCCGACTGCCGTGCTGTATCGGCCGGTGGCTGCCGAGAAGAACCCGAAGACGTTCACCTCCGGCGTCATCCGCGACGGCTACACGATGGATAGCGTGACGGTGCTCGGCGATGCGCGCATCAACGTTGTCACGCGCCCCACCGGATATACCATCCAGGCTGCGATTCCGCTCAAGGCTCTGGGGCTTGCCCCGGCTGCCGAGCTGAAGCTGACGGGAGACTTCGGCGTGACGCACAGCAACCAGGCCGGACAGCTCACGATGCTGCGAACATACTGGAACAACCAGGCCACG
>JAQBFL010000014.1:0-3733 GCA_032123415.1 bacterium
TGCGGGGAGCAGGCGGAAGCCTGAGCTGCAAACGCCGAAAGGCAGGGAAGTGCGGCGTTCGTGGTTTAGCCTTTAGGCTGTCCGAGGCCAAAACGAGAATGGATGGCAAGGGGCGGGAACCTGAAGCTTCCCGGTGGCAGACATCCTGCTCGACGGCGTACCATTTCGTGCCCGCGGCTTCGCAGGCGGGGATCAGACGGTCCCCGTCCAGGTTCCCCTCGCCGACCGGCGCCATCACGGGCCCGTCCTGGTCGACAACCTCTCTGTCCTTGACGTGCCGGCAGACACGCTCCCGCTTGCCTTTACGGCGTCGCATGTGCCAGTATGACGGAGCATGAACGACGGAACATGTTTCCTCTGCGGCATCGGCGGAAGCGGTATGCGCGCGCTGGCCGTGCTCCTGCGGCACCTGGGTATCGAGGTACGCGGGTCGGACCGCGCTCGCGACCGCGGAGAGAATGTCGGCATTTTCTCCGACCTGAGCGCGCGCGGCATGGCGCTGTTCCCGCAGGACGGCAGCGGCGTGGTACCCGGCGTCGGTTGCGTCGTCGTCTCGACCGCCATCGAGCCGTCGGTCCCCGACGTGGCCCGGGCCCTCGCGCTGGGTATCCCGGTGCGGCGGCGCGCCGAGGTGCTGGCCGGGCTGTTTGCCCGTTACCCAGTGCGCGCCGCGGTCGGCGGCACCAGCGGCAAGTCCACGGTCACCGCGATGCTCGGGCACATCCTGGACCGCGCGGGACTCGATCCGACCGTGGTCAACGGCGCCGCGCCGGCTTCCGGCGGCGAGGCCGACAACACGCGGTGCGGAAGCCGGGAAGTCTGCGTCATCGAGGCCGACGAGAGCGACGGCTCCCTCGCACTGTACCGCCCCACCATCGCGGTGCTGACCAACGTCACGCTCGACCACCAACCGCTCGAGGCGCTGCGCCCGTTGTTCCGGGACTTCCTGGAGCGTGCGGAGTCCGGCGTGGTGGTGAACCGCGACTGCCCCGAATCGCGCGCCTTGACGCCGGCCGGCAAACACCGCATCACCTTCTCGATGCATGACGACACGGCCGACCTCGTGGCCCGGCATGTCAGCGTGAGCGGCCACGGTATGGCGTTCGACATCGGCGGCGTGCCGGTGCAATTGCCCGTCCCCGGCCGACACAATGTGGCCAACGCGCTGGCCGCCGTCGGCGCGGCGGAACTGTGCGGCGTGAAGCTGCCGGACGCGGCAAGCGCCCTGGCCGACTTCCCCGGCGTGAGGCGGCGTCTCAACCTGGTCGGTACGGCGAGCGGAATCGCCGTCGTGGACGACTTCGCGCACAACCCGGACAAGATACGCGCCAGCCTAGCGGCGCTGCACGAAATCGGCTACCGGCCCGTGGTGGCCGTCTACCAGCCGCACGGCTTCGGCCCCACGCGGTTTCTGCGCGCGGGTTTGGTGGATGCCTTCGTCGAGGGGCTGCGTCCCGACGACCTGCTGGTCCTGCTCGACATCTTCTACGCGGGCGGCTCGGCCGCGCGGGACATCTCATCCTCCGATCTCGTCGCGGACATCGTCGCGCGCGGCGGCCGGGCCATTCTGTGTCCGGATCGCGAAGCCGCGACCGCGGCCGCGGTGTCGGCGTCGGCTCCGGGCGGGTGCATCGCCGTCATGGGCGCACGCGACGACTCACTAACCCTGTTCGCCGAACAGATCCTGACGGTGCTGCGCGCCATTCGTTAAAAAGCCAAGGCTAGGTCGAATTCGCCGATGTCGGCAATGGTGCGCGCCAGCAGGCGGGCTTCGCGAATCCATGTGTGAGACGCCTCCCCTTGCGCGGTCAGGCGGCCTCCAGCCCCCAGGCCGAGGGTCACGGTCGGCGGCGGGGCGAGCGTCGCCCGCGCCCTTGCCAGCACGAAAGCGGGCACACTCGATGGATAGAGCTCCCAGCGGCTCTGGACTGGCGCCTCGCCGAGCCCCACGTCCCGAAGCAGGGCCACCGGGTCGGCGGCGGACGGATCGCGCATCCCAGTGGATCCGCTTGCGGATCCCCGCAACGGCCAGAAGCGCCAGCGCCGCGGCCACCAGACCGAGCACGCCCCACGTCAGTCTCGAAATACGTTCCACATCCCCGCCCGACCTCAGCCGCACGCAGGATTCGAGGTAAACCGCGGCGGCGGCGAACGACGCATTGTTCCCGTCATAGCCTGCCAGGGGAATCTCGAATTCGCGCTCCATGTGCTGCAACGCGTCGTGGAAGGTTGCCCGCAATTCGTCGCTCGCCACTCCCTCCACGACCCCGGCGAGAATGACGCCGCGCCCCTGTTCGAGACAGACCGTGAGGTCGCCCACCTGGATGCTCGACAGTCGACCGCACCGCGATATTTCGACTCATCCCCCCCCGCGGTCACGACGTCCCGGGAGGAAACAACACTATGAAGCTGGCGAGATAGACGAGATACAGGACGAAGAGCGCCACACCCTCCTGCCGGGAAAGCGAGCGGTGCGTCCTGAGCACCCAGAACGTGGCGGCCAGCGTGATCAGCATGGCGGGGAACATGAAAAACAGCTCGCGTCGCGGCAGCGCGAGCGGATTGGCCATGGAGGACGCCCCGGCCACCCAGCAGATGTTCATGATGTTCGCGCCCAGGATATTGCCCACGGACAGCTCGCCGTGCCCCTTGCGGGCCGCCTTGATACTGGTAGCGACCTCCGGCACCGAGGTCCCCAAAGCCACCAGCGTCAGGGCAATGACGGACTCTGGGATGCGCAGCGTCACGGCAATAACCACGGCGGACGCCACCGTGAACCGGCTGGCCACGATGACAACCGCAATCGCCACCATGAACACGCCCAACGCCCGACCTATGCCCATCACGGCGCCGCCGTCTCCACCCGCCGCCTCGGACGCGGCCTGCTCGCTGAACTCGCCCCGCTTGTGCTCGCGATAGGACAAGGCCAGGTAGCCGGCAAAACAGGCGAAAAGCAGAGCGCCTTCACCACGCCCCAGCACACCGTCGTTCACAACAAGCGCAAAGGAAAGAACCGCCACGAAAGCCAGGAACCCGCCCGTTCGACGCAAGACGCGCGGCATGACCGGCACAGGCCGCGGTGAAAGCGCCCCGCACAGGGCCAGTGCCACGCCCACGTTGCAGATCACCGACCCCACGGCATTGCCAAGAGCCATCTCGGGACGCCCCTGGATAGCGGAGAAGAGCGAGACCGACAGCTCGGGAGAGGTTGTGGCGAACGAGACGAGCACGATCCCGATGATCAGTCGCGGTACCTTGAGGCCCCGCGCCAAGGCCACGGCGCTTTCGACGAACAGGTCCGCGCCCTTGCTCAAGACAAGAAGCGCGCCCGCAAGCACCAGCCACGGAACATAGGCCGGCGCGGTCTCGATCCATGTGAAAACGCCATTCACCGCCGATCATTAAACGACAAGCAACCGGCGCAAGCAACACGAAACGGACGCGAAGAAAACAAGGGGAGCGGGGGCGCCGCCCCACATTTTACGCTTCATTTTGCGATTGAGCGTCTGCGCGGGAGCGTTCTATACTTAAAGCATGAGCAGAGCCAGCACGGCGTCCAAGACGATGCGCATCGCCATCGAGCCCGAGGCGCCCGGCGTCAGCTACGACCCCGAGACGTTCGAGCTCTACGAGGGCTACGCCTACATCCCGGATGACGGCGTGAACTTCGACGGTTCGAGCGAGGCATACGAGCTCGTCACCGAAGTCCCGACGATCACCGACGACGGTCTCG
>JAQBFL010000015.1:0-3093 GCA_032123415.1 bacterium
ACGGACACCCTCTCCGTCTCCGAATCGATTGCCGTCCAGGCGAACAACCAGATGCTCGACGCCGAGGTCCTCTCCCCGTACCTGCTCACCGCCTACGCGAATGCCGTGGCGCCCGGCGCGGACCCCCTGCTCCAGGCGATCGTCGCCGACCCGCGCATCGGCGATGCGATCGGACGTCTCGGGGCGTGGGACTTCAGCACCCCGACCGGCATCCAAGAAGGGTACGACCCGTTCGACATCCCGGGCGCGCTGGCAACCCCTGGTGCCCCGGAAATCAACGCCAGCATCGCGGCGACGATCTACTCCGTTTGGCGTGGTCAGTTGGTCCAGCGGGTGATCGACGGGACGCTCGCGCCGTTGGCGGGGCTGGGCGCCTACGCGCCGGGTAGCGACCAGGCCATGAGTGCGCTGCGAAGGCTCCTCGAGAACTACCCGACCAACGGCGGGTTCGGTGCGTCGCTGCTCAATTTCTTCCGCGTGCCGGGCGTTGCGAATCAAGACGTAGCGCGTGACATCATCCTGCTCGAGAGCTTGCGCAACGGGCTGAATCTGCTGTCTTCTCCAACGTTCGAGCTGGCGTTTGCCAACTCCACGGATTTGAACGACTACCGCTGGGGCAAGCTCCATCGCGTCGTGTTCGCGCACTACCTGGGAGGCCCCTTCAACATCCCGCCTTCGGGGGCGCCGGCGCCGGTCAATCCCCTCGGAGCCGCTCTTCCAGGGTTCCCACGCGCCGGCGGCCGGGGAGCCATCGATGCCTCGTCCCACTCCACCCGTTCCGACGGCGTGAACGAGTTCATGTTCTCGAGCGGTCCGGCGCGCCGTATCGTCGCGACGATGAGTCCCGGATGCCCTGACGTTATCGAAGTCATCCCGGGCGGCGAAGACGGTGCTCCGGGCAGTCCGCACGGCACGGACCAGCTGGCGTTGTGGCTCGTCAATGCCAACAAACCGCTGCCCGTGTGCCTGTCCGAAGTCATCGAGCACGCGGTCGAGACCGTCCAACTCGCCTGCGGAAACGGTGTGGTCGATCCCGGTGAGACATGTGACGACGGGAACACCGCCGACGGCGACTGCTGCTCGTCGATGTGCCAACTCGACGCCGCGGGCACAACGTGCAGCGACGGCGACGCCTGCACCCTCGGCGATACGTGCGACGCGATCGGCGGTTGCGTGAGCGCTAGCACGGTCGTTTGCGATGCGCCCGATCAGTGCCACACGGCCGGTACCTGCGACCCCGGCACGGGCGTTTGCTCCAATCCTGAGTTGCCGGACGGCACGGTGTGTGACGACGGCGATCCGGCGACGCCCGGCGATAGCTGCCAGGCCGGCGTCTGCACCGGCTCGAGTTGCAACGTTCAACCCAGGCCGAAGAGTTCCGGGTACTACAAGAAGTTGTGCAAGAGGGGCATACCCCGGCCGTCCCACACCGACGCGCTCACCGACGCGGATGCGGAATGCGTTGGTCAGTTGACGACCACCTTCGCAGGTATCACGACTGCAACCGAGATCTGCGAAATCTTCAACCACGAACCCAATGGCGGCCCCGATTGGGAAGACGGCGAGCATGGAAACCAGTGCACCAAGGCCGACTACGAGTTGATGGGCTTGGCACTCAACATCTGCCGCGAGTACGTCTGCACGTATCAGGAAGTCGACTCGGCCTGCGGCAGCGACCACGACTCTCACAACCGGTGGCAGACCACCGTTTCCGCATCGTTGGCAACGACAGATGCGCTCCTTTCCGACCCGGCGCGAAACAAGTTCACCTGCAAAGACGCAAGGTGCCTCGCCAAGGAAATCAACAATGGCAAGGGCGTCCACCAGGTTTCGCTGACTCTCGCCATGGAAGCCGGCAACCACATTCGTCTGAGCTGGGAGAACCCGGTCATGGACGACGGCAGTGGCGCGGGAGTCGGGTACTCGATCTGGCGGCGGGCGTTGAATGCCGACGCTGTGTTCGTGAAGATCTTGGAAACGACCGCCATGACCTACGTCGATCTCAATTCAGGGACCGACAACTGGGAGTACGAGGTCACGTTCACGGTCGAGCCCTAGGGTCTACTAGCTGAGTTCCTCGGCCCGGGCCGGTGCGAAAGCACCGGCCCGGGCCTTTTCTTTTTTGTGCCCCGCCTCCCGTCGTAGAGTAGGCCGATGAGCGCTCCCCCCGGTTCCATCAACCCCCGGCTTGCGCGCGGCCTTCTGCTGATTTGCTTCTTCTTTTCGGGCTTCACCGCGCTGCTCTACCAGACCGTCTGGATGCGACTGGCGCTCGCCAGGTTCGGCGTCAATACGTCCGTCGTCGCGACCGTTCTCGCGGTGTTCATGCTGGGGCTCGCCGCGGGTAGCGTGCTGGCCGCGCGACTCGTCGAGCGCGTGGAGGCCCGCTTCGGGATCGGCCCGCTGCGCCTCTACGCCGTGGCCGAGCTGGTCGTGGGCATCGGCGGCCTGACGGTGCCCGCGTTGATGTCCGCCGGGCGGGAAGCGCTCCTCGCCGCAGGGCCTGAAAGCGGCGGTCTCTACAGCGCGGCGAGCACGTTGATCCTGACGGCGATCCTCCTCCCGTTTTGCACCGCGATGGGGCTCACCTTTCCCGCGGCGATCGCCTTTCTGAAAAGGGCCGGCGCGGCGGGAGAGGGACACGAGCCGTTCAGCGCGCTCTACCTCGCAAACGTGGCCGGGGCCCTTTTGGGCGCGGTGGTGACGCCCCTGTTCCTCGTCGAGTTCTTCGGCTTCCTGGCGACCTGCCGGGGCGCCGCCGTCCTCAATGCCGCGATCGCGGCGGCGACGCTTGTGGCCTTCCGGCGCGGCCGGCTCGCCCCCGCGAGGCCGGCGGCAGAGGCTCTCGCACTCGTTCCCCGGGACCCGGCCTCGCGCATCCGGAGGCTCGCCCTGTTCGTCACCGGCTTTTCGACGATGGGGATGGAGGTCGTGTGGATGCGGCTCTACCCGACGATCAACGGGACGTTCGTCTACTCGTTCGCCGAAATCGTGGCGATCTACCTGCTCGCGACCACTTTCGGCTCGTTCGTGTACCGGCGGCTGCGCCGGTCCGAATTCGCGGGGCGGATCGGGCTGTGGTTCCCGTGGCTG
>JAQBFL010000016.1:0-11865 GCA_032123415.1 bacterium
CTGATCACTGGTCACTGATTACTGGTCACTGACTACTGGTCACTGGTCACTGACTACTGATTACTGGTCAGCACCGCGTGACGCGCTCGGAAATCCAGCGGCGCATCTCGGCGTTCGTAGCGGACCACGCACGCGGGTCGAAACGCTCCTCAATAAACGTATCGAAGAACGACAGCAGCACGTCCGTCATCACCCCCATGCATACCATGCGTTCCTGAAACTGGCTGATGGGATCGAGACGTTCGCCCTTCGGCAGCTTGACGCCGCGCACCACGAAGTTTGCCGCATCGAGCGAAAAACGCCAGCTACGCTCATCCAGCGCCAGCACGATCGTGGCCAGCAGCAGCTTCTTTCCGGACAGCAGGGCCGTCTTGGCTTCCGCCGACACGAGCGGCGTGCCCTTCTTGAGCATCGCGATGTGCGCCCCCTCGCCTTCGAGCACGAATGTCAGGGGTCCCTCGACCGCCGCCGCGAAGGTGCCGTGCTGCGTCTCCAGCGTTCCGCCACGCCGTTCGGAGAAAAACCACAGCCACGTCAGAAAGTCCTGGCCCAGGCTATCGCCGGCCAGCACATCTTCCAACGCGTCCGTGAAACTGGTCGGCGCCAAGTCCCGCGCGTTCTTGCGCGCCCGCTGCATGGCGGCCGATTCCGGCACCAGCGGGATCGGCGCCTTGCCCGTCGTCCCCCGGAACGCGGCCGTAAAGGCGTCCATCTGCTTCTCGGAAACGCACCCGGCGTAGACCATATCGCGCTCCTGATCGAAGACGAACGGAATGCCGGTCAGCGTCGGTGGCATATTCGGCATGAGCCGCGCGACGACCTCCTTCTTGATCTCGACGCGGCGGGAACGGGTCAGGAACGCCAACCCCTGAGCCTGTAGCTCCGCCAGTTCTTCCATCCGGCATTCGGCCCTCAGCAGCGCCTCCGGAATCTTCTTCTCGGCCTTCATCAACGTCAGGCGGGGGGTAGCCCGCCACGATGGCCGTGTCCTCCTCGATAAACCGGTCCAACAGGTGCCGTCCGGTCACCCATCCGCTGACGGGGTCCCGCCCCAGCCTATCGACCGGCGGGGCCGCGTGTCGGGCAAACCGCGCCACGAAGTCCTCCGGCATCCCGCCGGGAAGGTAGAAGGCTCTGAAACTGATTGCGCCGCTTTCGAATCCCATGTGAAAAACCGCTCACTTTCCAAATCAGCCCACCTTGACCGTTTTACGATTCCAGAACCGCGCCGCTGGCGGCGTTGCGAACCAGGCGCGCGTAGCGGCGCAAGAAACCCGAGGTCACCTTCGTCGCGGGCGCATGGTAGTCCGCGCGCCGGCGCGCCGCTTCCTCGTCCGAAACCGCGGCCTGCAGCCGCCGCCCGGGGATGTCGATCTCGATCATGTCGCCGTCCTTCAGCAACCCGATCAGGCCACCCTCGGCCGCCTCGGGCGAAACGTGCCCGATACAGGCGCCGCGCGTGCCGCCCGAGAAGCGTCCGTCCGTGATCAGCGCCACGCTTTCGCCCAGCCCCTGCCCCATGATGTAGGACGTCGGCGCCAGCATCTCCTGCATGCCGGGACCGCCCTTCGGCCCCTCGTAGCGGATGACCACCACGTGCCCCGGCTTGACGCGCCCGGCGAGAATACCGGCGCAGGCGTCCTCCTGCGAGTCGAAGATGATGGCCTGGCCGGTGAACTTCAGCATACTGGGCGTCACCCCCGCCTTTTTGACGACCGCCCCCTCCGTGGCGAGGTTGCCCCACAAGATGGCCAGCCCGCCATCCTGGCTGTACGGCGCGTCGACGCCGCGGATGACCTCGCGGTCCTGCACGTTGGCCCGCGCGATATTGCGCGCCAGGCTGCGCCCCGTCACCGTCGGGCACGTCTTGGAGATCAGCTTCGGCAGTCGCGAGATCTCCTTGAGAATCGCGCTCACGCCGCCCGCCCGATCCACGTCTTCCATGTGATAGCCCGATGACGGCGCGACCTTGCAGATGTTGGGGCAGCGGGCGGAGATCTCATCGATCCTCCTCAGGTCGTACGCCACGCCTGCCTCATGCGCGATGGCCAGCGCGTGAAGCACCGTGTTTGTGCTGCCGCCCATCGCCATATCGAGCGCGAACGCGTTATCGAGCGACTGCGCCGTCACGATCTCCCGCGGCAGCGGGCCGCGCTCGACCGCCATGGACACAATGCGCTTCGCGGCCAGCCGGTAGAGCTTCTTGCGCCGGGGGTCCGTCGACAGAATGGTCCCGTTTCCCGGCAGCGCAATGCCGATCGCCTCGCACAGACAGTTCATCGAGTTGGCCGTGAACATTCCCGAGCAGGAACCGCTTGACGGACAGGCCGCGCACTCGATCGCGCGCAGCTCGGCGTCGCCGATCTTGCCGGCGCCATGGGCCGCGACGCCCTCGAAGACGCTGATGAGGTCCACGGCGCGGCCGTCGGGCATGCGCCCGGCCGCCATCGGTCCGCCGCTGACCATCAGGGTGGGCACGTTGACGCGCAGGGCGCCCATCAGCATGCCGGGGACGATCTTGTCGCAGTTCGGGATGCACACCAGCGCGTCGAAGCAATGCGCCATGGCAACGGCTTCCACGCTGTCGGCGATGATCTCGCGGCTGGGAAGCGAATACTTCATCCCCGCGTGCCCCATGGCCACGCCGTCGCAGATGCCGATCGTGTTGAACTCGAACGGCACGCCGCCGGCCTTGCGGATTTCCTTGCAGACCAGCTTGCCGACCGCGTCCAGATGCACGTGGCCGGGGATAATCTGGTTGAACGAATTGCAGACGCCGATGAAGGGCTTGTCGAAATCCTCGTCCTTGAGCCCCGTGGCGCGTAGCAGGCTGCGGTGTGGAGCCCGCTCCCATCCGCTCTTGATTCGGTCGCTATTCACGTCTACTCCCTTTCGCTTTTCGATAAATGTCGGGGTAACATATACTCCAAACCCGGATGCGTAAAGAAGGAACCCACGCGGCACTCCGAACCGGGTGCGATTTCAAATAGTTGAAGAATGAGGCTCTTGCAAAACCTCTGCGGACGACACGGAGGTCGTCCCTCCAGCAAGAAAGACAAACGCATATCGCCTGTTTTGCAGGGTCGGGCTCCGTCCCGACCGTCTTTTGGAAGAGGTTTGGCAAGAGCCTCGAATGCATATACTCTGGCGACGGGATTGCTCAACAGAGCTTTTTTGCTGCTTTGACCGCGGCGCGGCCTGTGCTATGCTTGCGGTCAGTTCGGCCTGCGGCGCGAAGGAATCGCGCCGAACGCGGAACGGGAGGGTGTCGTCGTGACCGCAGCAGCATCGACCGGCAGGGCATCGTGGGGCAAGTCGCTCCTGATCACCCTGTGGCGAACGATGCGCGCCCATGAAACGCTGGCCGCCGCAATAAAGAAGATCGCGGAACGTCAGGAACCGCCATGACGGCATCCGCCGCGCAGAAGGCCGGGTTGCCCCCCGGCACGATCGTGTTCGTCGGTCGACAGCGCGTCGAGAAGATTGCCGTTTCGCTGATCGAATACGATGCGGAACACATCGCGGAGCGCGGGCTGGACGTCTCCGAGAACTGGCGGGAATGGGCCACGCGCCCCGCGGTCGCCTGGATCAACGTGACCGGCGTGCATGACACGGAACTTCTCCGGCGCATCGGCGACGGATTCCACATCCACCACCTGGTGATGGAGGACATCGCGCACACCGTGCAGCGCCCAAAACTGGAGGACTACGGGGACTATCTCTATCTGGTCATGCGCATGATGTACCGCGATCCGAAGTCCGAGAACATCCTTGCGGAGCAGATATCCTTTGTCGTCGGGGCGACGTACCTGTTGACCTTTCAGGAGATCGAGGGCGACGTGTTCGACGTCATTCGCGACCGACTGCGGACCGCGAAGGGCCGCGTGCGATCCCAGGGCCCGGACTACCTGGCCTACGCGCTGATGGACGCGATCGTGGACAACTACTTCGTGGTGATGGAGGAGATGAACGACCGGATCGAGACGCTCCAGTCGCGGGTCGTCGTCGGGAACGGCCTGGATCTGCTCGAACGGATCCACCGCCTCAAGCGCGAGATCGTCTTCATGCGCAAGAACGTCTGGCCGCTGCGGGAGGTGTTCAGCGGCATGACCAAGAGCGAGTCGCCGCTGGTCACCGGCGGCACGCGCGTTTACCTGCGGGACTTGTACGAGCATGCCGTCCAAACCATCGACGCCGTCGAGACCATGCGCGACACACTGTCCGGCGCTCTGGACATCTACGTCTCGAGCCAGGGCAACCGCATGAACGAGACCATGCGCGTACTCACGGTGATTGCCACGATCTTCATGCCGCTGACCTTCATGGCGGGAATCTACGGCATGAACTTCGAGCTCATGCCCGAGCTGCGATGGAGGTACGGCTATGCGGGCGCCTGGGCCGTCATGCTGACGGTTGGCCTCGGCATGACGCTGTATTTCAAGCGGCGCAAGTGGCTATGAGGTCTACGCAAGCCCCAGCAGGCGCGCGGGATTCTCTTCGAGCACAAGCCTCTCCCAGGCCCGCCCGCCCCCCTACTCCTCGCCGGACGACCGCGACGTGAAGCGCAGCACGACCGGCGCGCCTTCCAGCCCGAAGGCTTTCCGCAGCGCCTTGATCAGGTACGAACGGTATGCGTCCGCCACGAGCCGCGGCTCGTTGACGAAAAGACGCACCGTGACCGGACTCATGCCGACCTGGGTGCAGTAGAACATCTTGAGACGCCGCTTGCCCGATGCCTGGGGCGGCACGCGGTCCCACGCGTTGCGAAGCGTGCGGTTGAGCACGCCCGTGGGTAGCTGCAGGCGCACCTGCCCCGCAACGCGGTCGATGGCATCGACCGACCGGCGCACGTTATGCCCCGTGACCGCCGAAACGAAAACCACCGGGCAATGCACCATGAAGGGCATCTCATCCATGAGCGCGCGGCTAAAGTCGGCGGGCTTGCAGGGCTGAAGGTCCCACTTGTTCACCAAAACCACGCACCCGCGCCGGTGTTCCTGGATCGCGGCGGCAATCTTCTTATCCTGGCGCATCGGACCCTGCACGGCATCCAGCACATGCACCACCACATCCGCATGCCGGATGCTGTCCTCGGCCCGAAACAAGCTGAAACGCTCGACGACCGAGTCCACTTTCCCCGAGCGGCGCATGCCGGCCGTGTCCGTCAGCACGTAACGCCGGGCCGATGGCCCCTCGCCAATGCAGAAGGGCACATCGATGCTGTCGCGCGTGGTGCCGGGCACGTCGGATACGATGACCCGGTCGCTTTCCAGCAGACGGTTGACGTACGACGACTTGCCGACGTTGGGCCGCCCCACGATGGCCACGCGCAGCGGCGGTTCCTCCGGCGCCGCGCCGGCCTCGGGAAGCAGGGCGACCACCGCGTCCATCAAATCGTCTAACCCTCGGCCGTGCAGCGCGGAGACGGGGAACACCGGGAACCCGAGCCGCGCGATTTCGTGGGCGAGGATCTCATGGGAGACATGGTCGGCCTTATTCGCGGCCACCACCACGGTGGCGGCCCGCTTGCGCAACAGCGCCGCCACCTCGAAATCCATGGGGTGCAGACCGGCCTGAATGTCCACGACCAGGATCGCCACGGCCGCGTCGTCAAGAGCCCGGTCGACCTGCCGGTTCGTACCGGACGCGATGAGGTCGTTCGCCGCCTCGCTCTGCGGCGGCGTCACGCCGCCCGTGTCGACCAGCTCGAACCGCCGCCCGTCCCGGCAAACCTCCTGCACCAGCCGGTCCCGTGTCACGCCGCTCTCGGAGTGCACGATCGACAATCTCCTGCCGGCCAGGCGGTTGAAAATGGCCGACTTGCCCACGTTCGGGCGGCCTACGATGACCGCGAGCCGTTTCACCCTCTTCTCGTCCGGCGCGTCCATGTCGTTTCCCTCCAGTTTAGAATCCTTGAACGGCTCCCGCAGGCCTGTTAGCATCCGGTACGAAAGGTGTCCCCATGCGTGAGAAGATATCCGCCTGCATCACGGCTGGCAATGAAGAAGAGAAAATAAGGCGCTGCCTCGAGAGCGTCCGCTGGGCGGACGAGATCGTGGTTGTGGACAGTTTCAGCACCGACCGCACCGTGGATATCTGCCGGGAGTTCACCGACCGCGTCTACGAACACGCCTGGCTGGGCTACATCGGCCAGAAGAACCTCGCACGCGATCTGGCAACCGGCCCGTGGGTTCTTTTTCTGGACGCCGACGAGGAGATATCGCCTGAACTGCGGCGCGAGATCGAGGCGGAGTTCGAGAGCGGCGCCAGCCAGGGCATGGCGGGCTACGAGTTTCCCCGCCTTGTCCGCTATTTGGGCCGCTGGATCCGGCGCGGAGACTGGTATCCGGACATCAAACTCCGGCTCTTCCGCAAAGAACGCGGTCATTGCGGCGGGAAGGAGCCGCACGACCGCATCATCGTCGAGGGCCGCGTCAAACGCCTCGTGAACTGCATGTATCACTACACCTACTCCGACATCTCGGATCAGGTCATGACGATCAACCGGTTCTCCACCATCACCGCGCAGGGGCACTTCGAAGCCGGACGCACCTTTCACCTGAGCGATGTGCTGTTCCGCCCGGTCTTCAGGTTCTTCCGGGGCTATATCCTCAAAATGGGCTTCCTGGACGGGCTGCCCGGCCTCGTCGTGGGGGTGACCACAGCCTTCGGCGTTTTCATCAAGTACGCCAAGCTCTGGGAGATGCGTCTCCGAGACGCGGAAAAGCGATAATGCGTTGCGCCATTGACGATCGCCGCGCCGCGTTGCTACACTAGTGAGCCTATGTCAGGGAATTGGTCAGCTCAACTCTCCGTGTCGAAGGGACCTGAAGCGGGGACCTCCTTTGCCGTGCCGCCCCAGGGCGCCCGTCTCGGCCGCTCGTCGAAGAACGACCTCATGCTGTCCGATCCCCTGCTCTCGCGCCACCACTGCCGCGTGTTCTTCAAACCCGACGGCTCGCTGTGGGTCACGGACCTGGGCAGCGCCAACCAGACGATGGTCAACGGCCAGCAGATCCAGGAGTCACCTCTGCAATATGGCGATACCGTGCAGATCGGCGACACGGAAATCAAAGTCATGGAACCCGTCGCCGCGCCCCTCGTCCCCGAAGCGGCCGGCCCCGCGATCGACCTCGGACTCTCCTCCGCATCCGCCCACGAGCCCGCTTTCCAGTGGAAACGCACGGGGCTGCTCATGGCCGTGGCGGGGGTGGCCATTCTGGCGGCTATCGGCATCTGGCTGCCCAAGCTCAGACGCGCCGACCCCCTTCGCCCCGCCCCGCCCCCGGCCCCCGAGCCGACCGTGACGGTCTCGTACGAGTAAGTGCAGTCCTCGCCACGTAATGTGTTCCGCTACAACCTGATGCTCAATGCGGGCCGCCTGACGATCGAGATAGACGATCTGGAGAACAACCGACACGTCCGCAAAGACACGGAAGTCGACGCGGATCTCGTCCGCAACCTCACCCGCACGGTGCGCGACTCCGGCTTTTTCAACTTGAACGAGGAATACCAGGGCGTCCAGCCCGACATCCACGACCAGTGGGATATCGGCATCACGCTGGGCCGCCGGGCGCACCGCGTGCGCGTGCTCAACCGCGTGGAGCCGGATGTGTTCCAGAGCGTGCGCCAGACGCTCGAGGCCTTCGGCAAGAACGAGCTCGGATTGTGGGCCATCCAGTTCTCCGCCGAGAAACTCTCGGAAATGGCCGAGTCCGCCTACCTTTTGGGAAAGAAACTGCGCGACGAACGCGAGATCAAGTTCGGAAACCTCGCGGGCGCCATCAAGAGCCTCACCGAGGCGGAATGGTATCTCGAGACCGTCGAGGTCAAACCGGCCTTCCATACCGAGCTCAGGGGGCTCGTCGGGGAGTGCGAACAGATGTTGGCCGATCGACATAACGACCAGAATTTCCTGGCCGAGCGCGCCATCCGCCTGCGGGACTGGAACCAGGCCGCGCGCGAGTTGCGCGTCCTGATCGAGATGATCCCCGACCGGTCGGACGTTCGCAACCAGGAAGCGAGAAAGAAACTGTTGGACGTGGAGGCCCGCCTGGCGGCTCAGCGGTAATCATGCGCATGTGGAAGCGAAACGGACTGTCTTGCCTGCTCGCGGCGTATGCCGCCGTCAACCTGTCGGCGCAAACCCCGCCGCCCGAACCCGTCGGGGGGCAGATCCGCATCTCGGTGGATCCCGAGGGCGCGGAGGTCTCCTGCAACGGCGCCGTGGTGGATGCCCCGCCGGTGACCGTGACCGGCCTGCTGGAAGGCGACCACCTCATCGTGGTTTCCAAACGCGGCTTCGATGAGGTGCGGCGCACCTTGCGCCTCGCCGCCAATCAGCGGGTGAACCTGGACGTCAAGCTTCAGCCCGTGCTGGGTCTTCTGCTCGTACATTCCCGCCCCGAGGGAGCGACGGTCGAAGTCAACGGCGCCTTCCACGGCGTCACGCCCGCCCTGGTCACATCCCTGCCGCTCGGCAATTACCGCGTCCGCCTGACCCACCCGGGATACCTGCCCCGCGAGGTCGATGTGGCCATGGACAACCGCACGCCGTTCAAGCTGGAAGCCGACCTCGTGTCGGAAATGGCCACGCTGTCGATGACGTCCACCCCGCCCGGCGCCCGCGTGGTCGTCAATGGCGCCGCGCGCGGCGAGACCCCCTGCACCGTGGAGCGCGTCCCGGAAGGCGACGTGACGGTGGAAGTGCTGCTGGATGGCTACCAGCCGCACAAGCAGAGCGTCCGCGTCACGGCCGGCGAGGAGCAGCGCGTCGAGGCCATTCTGGCGCCCATCCCCGCCAACCTGACCATCGTGTCGATGCCGGCCGGCGCCCGCATCTACGTCGAAAACCAGTTTCGCGGCATGTCCCCCGTCCAGATGAACGATCTGAAGCCCGGATCGTACCGCCTGCGCGCGGAGCTCAGCGGCTTCGAGCCCATGGCCCGCACCGTCGAGATCGGGATCGCTCAGGATCGCGTGGAGGAGTTCCGCCTCCAGGGCAATACCGGCACGATGGAACTGGTGACCGAGCCGGCCGGCGTAACGGTCTACGTCGACGGCAAGGAACTCGGCCTGACCATCGCCAAGCCCGGCCAGACGGACCGTGTCTCGGAGCCCTTCCAGGTCCCGTCCCTCACCGAGGGCCGTCATGAGGTGCAGCTTACGCTGAAGGGGTATTTCAACGAGAGAATCCAGATTTCCGCCGAGCGCGGCAAGACCGTCACACTCCACAAGAAGCTCCACAAGCGCTTTATCCCCGACTGCGAGGTGGTGACCACAACCTCCATCTACCGCGGCGTTCTACTCGAGGTCAGCCCTGCAGGCGACGTCAAGCTCGAGGTCAGCCCGGGAGTCATTCGCTCGTTCGCCGGCGGCGACATCCGCGTGCGGCGTCCCATCCGTCAGGACGAGCCGTCCCCGTAAGCTCCTTTACGGAATCTTTACCTATGAACGGTTGACGCCGCATGTCCGTCGGCCTCATGCTGTACGTAGCAAGAGAGGGAACCGCGCCATGACACGACGCAGCATGCATGTTGGCTCAGGGGGACGAACAGACGGCTTCACGCTGATCGAGTTGCTGGTCGTCGTCATGATCATCGGCATTCTCATGTCCATGATCATCGGCTTGGCGGCATTCGTCAACCGTAAGAACCTCGAGTCCCGCGCCTATGCGGATATCGAGACCATCCGCACCGCCTTGGCGAACTATGAAATGGATTCGGGAGAATTGCCTCTCTCCGATCTGCTGGACGACACCTGGACCAACACCGTGGTTCCGTTCGTGCGGGATGGTTTCTCGTTCGTGGACCCGTGGGACAATGTCTACCTCTACGAACGCACCGCGGCCACACCCAACGCCTACAAGCTCTATTCGATGGGTCAGGACCGGGAGCATGGCACGCCGGAGACGGATGCCGACAATGTCGTGGCGGGAAGGAATTGAGGACCATGAATCGCACCATGACGCGCAGGCGGTCGGGATTCTCGCTCATCGAGTTGCTGGTGGTCATCGCCATCATCGGCACGCTGGCCGCCTTGCTGATGCCCGCCGTCGCCATGGTGCGCGCCCGCGCCCGCCGCGTCGTGGCGCAGTCCGAGGTCAACCAGATCCTCGCTGGCTGGAAGCACTACTACTCGGAATACCAGCGCTGGCCCGACGCCGTGGTCTCCGAAACGGCCATCCCGCTTTCGGACGATTTGGCGCGCCTGCTCTGGGCCGGAGAACTCGACCCCGAGAACCCGCGCCGCATTTCCTTCATACAGTTCAACCGGATGAACGCGGACACCAACCCGATCTCGCCGTGGGGGGATCCCGAGGGCACGGGGACCAATTACCTCTATTACGTCAAGTTCGACAGCAACTTCGACAACCTGATCCCCGCCGCCGGCGACACACCGCCCGCCGACGTGCGCGACGCGCTGATCGTCTGGACCGTCAACTGGGACGAAACTCCGGGCGAGCAGAACTACATCGTCGGGAGCTGGAGACCATGAAACGACGTGCATTCACACTGATCGAGATGCTGGTGGTGATCGCCATCATCGGCGTTCTGGCCGCCTTGTTGCTGCCGGCCTTGAATATGGCACGCAAGCACGCGCGCTACGCCGCCGGCAAGGGCGAGGTGCGCCAGATCGAGGCCGCCTGGCGGCAGTACTATACGGAGTACGAACGCTGGCCCGCCGCCCTGGGCGCTACGACAGGCGCCGTGCGCATCAGCGGCCCCCTGACCGAGATCCTCGACGGACGGGCGCACCCCGATAACCCCAGGAAGCTGCGCTTCATGGAGTTCAAGCGCTTCAACACCAACGACACACCCGTCAGTGCCTGGGCCAATATCAACCAGGGCGACGACGATACGCCCGACGAGCACTTCTACTACGCGCGGTTCGACATGAACTACACCCGGTCGATCGCCGCGGACGCTCCGGGAGGCATCCCCACGATCTTAGCCCCCCTGACCAACGACCTGCGCCGGTCGGTCATCGTCTGGACCGGCAACACGGACGTCGAACCGGAGTCCGAACATTACATCGTCGGGAGCTGGCAATGAATGCTGACAGGTGGATTCGTAGACGCGGCGTCCCCGGCGCGTTCACCGCATGCGGAACAAGGCTCGCCGGACGCCGCCGCGGCTTCACGCTCATGGAACTGCTCGTCGTCGTGAGCATTATCGCCATCCTCGCGGCGCTGCTTATGCCGGCCGTCAGCATGCTGCGGCGCACCGCCAATCGCAAACAGGCGCGGGCGAAGGCCATCGCGCTCGTGGCGGCCGTCAAGCAGTACCGCCAGGTCTACGGCCGCTTTCCCGGCCAGACCCAGGGCGACAATGACCAGAGCGTCACGGCAGAGACGATCATACAGTTCCTCAACGTCAACCCCCGCAACGAATTGTTCATCGAGTTCGAGGAGAACGACCTCACGGAAACGGGCGCCCTGGCGGACTCCTGGGGGACCGAGTACGTCGTCTCCATGGACGAGAACGGCGACGGCGTGACGGTCCTCGAGGCCACGATCGACGGACCTTACGGAACGATCAGCTTCGAGACCAACGTGGCCAAGGAAAGCGTCTGCGTCATGTCGTGGGGCGGCGACCCGCGAGACGAGGAAGGATGGGTTTTCTCATGGACCGACTGAGGAAATGCCGCGGCGGCGGTTTCACGCTCATCGAAATCCTGGTCGTGCTGGCGATCATGATGATGATGATGGCGATGGCCATGTTCGCGTTCGTGGACTTCGGCCGCGGCGCCAAGATGCGCGCCGGCACCCTGAGTTTCCGCAGCGCCTTCAACGGCGCGCGCCAGCATGCCATCACCCACCGCACACGCACGTACTTATTCTACGGCAACACGCCGTCCCCGATG
>JAQBFL010000017.1:0-4212 GCA_032123415.1 bacterium
TCGCGTGTCGTGCAGCACGCGCGCCGCCGGCGCTTCTCGCAGACGGTATCCCGCGATACGGAGGCGGTGCAGGAAATCGCCGTCCTCCTTGCCGAGGAAGTACCGCTCGTCGAAGCCGCCGACCGCCATGACGGTCTCGGCCCGCGTCAGGAAGCAGAAGTCGCCCAGTTCGACCGCCGACCGCGCGGTGCCCATCGCCTGCTCGGACACCCGCTTCGCGAACCCGTCCAAGTCCTCCGAGCCGAATGTTTCCTTCAGCACCACCCGAATGACGTCCCCCGAAATGCGTCCGATGGCCTTGTTGGGCGGCTTGTGCTTGCATGTGCGTTCCATCACGAGCGAATCGTAAACGAACGACTGCTTGTCGCAATAGTTCGTGCGCGGGCAGACGACGGCGCTCGCCTTCTGCCCGCCCACATGAGCGGCCAGCCTGTCAAGCCACTCGGGTGTGACGATCACATCATTGTGCAGGAAGCAAACCTTGTCTGTCTTCACGAGCGTCCGCAGGCAGCGGTTGTACGCCTCCGGAACGCCCGCGTTCTTCTCGCTGCGGTGGTAGACCATCCGGTCCTTGGGGTAGTATGAGCATAGTTGGCGTATCGGGCTGCTGGAGCCATTGTCCCAGACCACCACCACGGTGTTCGGTGGCGAGTGCCGGAACACGGCGTCCAAGCACGCCTTCGTGTAGCCCTCCTGGTTGTATACGGCCACGACGACCGTTACCGGATCATTCACCGACAACCTCCTCGGCCCATTCTGTCCGACTGCTACAGGAGTCTCCCCGTCTCCCGGAGCATGTCCCTCTTCGCCTGCTCATATTTAGGCGTATTCTCGCCGCGGCCGCCCTCGTGGTGGCAGTAAGTCGAGCGATCTGCGTACATGTGGCCGCCGAGGGCACAAAGCCTGTCGACCCACAGCCTGTCGGCCGCGCCGCGGCCGGCGAAGGACTCGTCCATGTCCCCGACTTCCGCCCAAGTGTCCCTGGAGAACATTGCCGCGAAAAAGTACCCGTCCTCCGTGTACGCCAAGTCAGGGCGGGTTATTCTCGCGGCCTTGCAAAACGAATCGAAATCTCCGTACATGTTGGCCAGCCGCGTTTGGACGTCGCCCTTGGAGCGCCCCACGATCTCGAACCCCTCTGTAAACCTATACTTTATGTCTGGCGACAGCATGAACGCGGAATGCGGCGCACAGCAAGTCACGGCGCTCACGACATCGGCGGGTCCGGACGGCCTTAACCGCGAAGCCAGTCGCCCCAGCGTGTTCGGGCCAGCCACAACGTCCGCGTGCAGCACCATTATGATTCCGGCAGCGGAGTTGCGTATGCCGCTGTTGACGGCGGCGGCGAACCCGCGCGTGGATCCGTGCTCCACGAGCGTGTCGATCCTTCTTTGCCTCTTGAAAAGTCCCAGGCACTCGAAATCATCATGGTTGCACGCTTCGTCAGCGACGACGACAATCTCCGCGTGCCTTCGCCGGCACTTCTCCTCAAGGCTCCATAGGAGCGCGTCCAATCGCTCCGTGTCGCCGCAAACCGGTATGACAATGCTGTATTTCATCATGCTACAGTGCCACAATAATGCCGTCGAGCTGGGACGGTGACGGCGGAATCGGCCATTCCGCCTGCAAACTGGACGCCCCTGTGCGGAACTCTGCACGAAACGCGTCCGTCCTGTCGTCCTCAACCGCTTCGAAAACCACATCCTCAATGCCCTGCAAGCCCGCTTGGAAACGAATCCGGTCTATGAGCCTCTGGCTGAACGGCCCGCCCTTGACAGTCAGCGTGCCTCTGAATTTCTTGACCCTCTCGCCGGGATGCACGGCCACGGCCGCGAGGAGCATCGCCGCGCGGTGGTCGTGCGTGTTCGCCGCCGCCCAACTGCGCGCCTGCTCCGACAGTATGCTCAGCTCGTCGAAGGACATGGAGGCGATGTCCGCTGCGCGTTGCGCTGCGTCAGCGACCGTGCGCTCCAAGTATACTGGCGCGTCGCAGAAATCACGGGCCTCGAGCTGTCCATTCTTGTCCAGCACCACGGCGGGCGTGCCCGCCGCAAGCGCCTCGCAAACACTATGCGGGACAAAGCCCCACTTGGCATCCTGCGGCGACGGGACATGCAGCAGGCACCGCGCGCTGCTGAACAGCACGCTCTCCTGACCGGCGGCAACAGGTTGTCCGAGCAACGGAATAACCTCGTCGAGGAGCGCCACCAGCTTAGCGCGGTTCGCCCGCGGCATGGCGGATACCTCCCGCTTCACCTTGCCGGAATCGGCCCAACCGTGCCCAAATACACGGCAGTCGATGTCCCGAAGCCTCGTCAGGATTCCGAGAAGATCCGGATCCCAGTCTGCGGGCCTCGCCCTCAGCAGCACGCCCACCTGGCACCTTGCCGATATCTTTGTGAACTGCCTGTGGGAACCGGACGCGACAGACGGGGGCAGGAAATCGCAGTCGCAGCCGATCTTACGGAGTTCGTCTCGCATCCTCCTGCCGGACACAAAATACTTATCGTATCCAAGAGAAGCAACGAGCTCCGGCGTGACCGTTGTGTCGGAGAATCGCGCGGTGGTCAACCAGCATATTCGGGCGCAGCCCTTGATGTCCGGAGCCGACCGCATCTCATCGACTGACACGAACATGTGATGGTCTTCCGCGGCTGCGTACAAGCGGTCGTTCCGGGCGGTCTTGCCGAACCACTCGCCGTCGTAGCAGTCCACGGTCGAAACGTTCGGGTGCCTTGCGACCGCGTCGCGAAGCCCGAAGGATGCCATGCGGGAGGACCTGTGGACGGGTTTCTTCAAGTCCAGCGTCGGCACCGCTATGGCCACGCTCAGCTTGTGCTCGGCGGCGGCGATGGACACGCTCGGGAGGCCAGGGCCGCCGTCGGTCAAAACTGACGGCAGGCTGTGGGGGGCAATGTCGAGCCACTTCCCGGGCCGCGCGGCGACTTGGAATATGTGCTGTAGCACCGCCTCTCCGGACAGTTGGCCGCATCGCCGCACGGACACCTCGTCACCGCAGGTCACCTCGCCGCCGGGGCGCACCCTGCAACCGGAATCTCGCCTGAAGAGCCGCACTTCGCCAAACGGATATTGCGACCCGTCATGGCTCGCGAGGCACCTCCTCTTGTCCGCGCTGTAGTACATGAAGGGGAACTCGGCCGCGTCATGCGGCTCGTTTGTCAGCCTCTTCAGGCCGGGCAGCGCCGACTCGTGAAGCATTTCCCCGGCTTTCAGCACCATGACCCACGGTTCCTCCAAGGAATCTACGACCTCGTTATACCTGTCTGCGCTGTCCTCCGGCATCAACACGCTGCATGACTCGAATATGCCTCGCCATCTCTCGATTGCAGGATCCATCTCGCCTATGTGCAGCAGGTGTATCGGCATGCCGAAAACCGGGCCGGCGGCCGACCTTTTCACTTCCGCGTCGAACCGCATGACACGATTCCGCAAGTCATCCTCTGAAAGCTCCCCTTCGCTCTCCACCGGCGCGCCTGCATCCATCAATATCAGGTCGTTGGTCCGGGATGGTATTTTCCTGTCGCCGAAGATGGAGTCCAGCGTGAGGCCCCCGTAATGGAAACAGAATGCGTTCGCGGCAACAGAGGCCCTGAACCTGCCGTCGCCCGACTGCCCCCACCAGGATGTGTCCATCCTTGCGTCCCGGTGGAAAATCCTGCCATCGAAACGACCCAGCGTCTCGGCGACCTCTCGTCTGAGCATCAGGAAGAACGTGTCCACGCTCTCAACCATGGCGCTGGTGTCCGGTACCCTCGCGGACGCAATGACGTCGGCGGCGAGGGCGCTGGCTACAATCTTGCTCCGCACGGCAGATGTCCTCAGCGAATCGTACGGCCTGCCGTCGGATAGCGACACGACAGTGCCCCCGACGTGCGAGCAGTTGGTGTATGGCATGACGGCGTCGCATTTGTTCACCTCCGCCAGCATCGCGCCGACGCATCCCGCCGCCGGGACGGCGTCGGATTCCCTCGTCCTGGGACGCAGGTCGGCCCTCATCGCCCACGTCGAGCAGGCCCGCGCCGGCGACCGTCTCGCCTTCGAGGTGCTTGTCGAGCAACGACTCCACCAGACCTTCCGGACGGCCTGCGCCATCCTGGGCATGCTCGCCTATTTCTGGTACCTGCGCCTCGGGCACAGCCCGGTTATCCAGAAAGCGAAAAAGCCGTCGGTCAACATCCTCAGGATCATACC
>JAQBFL010000018.1:0-6726 GCA_032123415.1 bacterium
CGCCGCTGATCCAGCCCCAGCGGAAGGCCTCTCCCGGCGCGCAGTCCAGCGCCATGAGCAGCAGCGGGATCAGCGCAACCCAGGCCGCCTCCCAGCTCTCCATCGGGGGAAAGGCGGCGGCCAGCAGCAGGCCGGACAGCGCGGCGGGCAGCCAGCGGCGAAGAAGAACGCGCCACGCGGTCAAACGGCAGTCGAAAACCGGCGGTGCAACGCCGTCACGCCCTCCCTGAGACCGGGTTTTCGTTGCGTCTGTCATGTTGCCCCGGCAAGGCGTCGCTACGCCCCGCAACATTTCTTGTGCTTCTTGCCGCTGCCGCAGGGGCAGGGATCGTTGCGCCCCACCCTGGGCCCGTCGTGCGTTACCGGCCCCGTACGGGGCCGCGGGGCTGTGGCCAGGGCCAGCAATTCATCCTCCACGGCGGTCGACCGTTCGGGCGCGGCCGGAGCCTGGCGGGGAGCCCCCGCGGTGCGCGCGCCGCCCAGCAACGACACTTCGTCATGTACGTACGTCTGGGGCAGGGAGGCCATGAAACTGCCGTACGCCTCGGCGGAGGTGGACGAGCGGAACACCGAGGTCGCCACGTCCTGCTTGATGTCCGACATGAGCTGCTCGAACATGTTGAACGCCTCGCGCTTGTACTCGATCAGCGGATCGCGCTGGCCGTAGGCCCGCAGGCCCACGCCCTGGCGCAGGGCGTCCATGGCGCGCAGGTAGTCCTGCCAGTGCGTGTCGATGCTCTGCAGCAGGATATGGCGCTCCATCATGGCGACGAAGGCCTCGTTCTCGAGGCTCACCTTCAGCGCGTAGGCCTGCCGCACGCGTCCGAGCACCAGGTCGCGCACCTTGTCCGGCTCCCCGGCCCGCGCCTGAATCTCCTCCTTGGAAATCGCGATCGGGAACGTCGAACGGATCCACTGCAAAAAGGCCGCGATTTCCTCTACGTCGTCCGGACGCGAAACCGTTTCGCACTGCGACGCGATCGTCTCCTCGAAAATGTCGTCGATGCGCTCTCGCACCTCCTTGGCCCGCACGACCTCACCGCGGAATTCGTAGACCACCGAGCGCTGCTTGTTCATCACGTCGTCGTATTCGAGCGTGCGCTTGCGGATGGAGAAGTTCTGCTGCTCCACTCGGCGCTGGGCGGTCTCGATGGATCGGTTCAGCCAGCGGTGCTCCAGCGGCTGCCCCTCCTCCATCCCCAGGCGGCTCATGATGCCGGCGATGCGGTCCGAGCCGAACAGCCGCATGAGGTCGTCTTCCAGCGAGACGTAGAAGCGCGAGGAGCCCGGATCGCCCTGCCGGGCGCAGCGGCCGCGCAACTGCCGGTCGATACGGCGCGCTTCGTGGCGTTCGGAACCGATTACATGCAGGCCGCAGGGATTCTCCTCGAGAATCTCGCGCAGCGATCGGCTCGCGAGCTTGTCGTTGAGCGTGGCCTGCGACTCGATCGTCGCGCGGTCGACATACACGACGCCGGCGCCCAGCTTGATGTCCGTACCGCGGCCAGCCATGTTGGTCGCGATCGTCACCGCGCCGGACTGGCCCGCCAGCATGACGATCTCCGCCTCGCGCTCGTGGTTCTTGGCGTTGAGAACGTTGTGCGGGATCTTCTCGCGCCGCAGCATGCGACTAATGACCTCCGAGGTGTCCACGCTGGCCGTGCCCACCAGCACGGGCTGGCCGCGCTTGTGGCAGCTCGCGATCTCGTCGATCAGCGCGCGGTACTTCTCGCGCTGGGTCTTGTAGACCAGGTCGTTGAAATCGATCCGCCGCACGGGGCGGTTGGTAGGCACGACGACGACGTCCAGTTTGTAGATGTCGCGGAATTCGCCCGCCTCGGTTTCGGCCGTGCCGGTCATGCCGGCCAGCTTGTCGTACATGCGGAAGTAGTTCTGGATGGTGACCGTGGCGAGAGTCTGCGTCTCGCGTTCGATCTTGACGCCTTCCTTGGCCTCGACGGCCTGGTGCAGGCCGTCGCTCCAGCGGCGGCCGGGCAGGATGCGCCCCGTGAACTCGTCGACGATGAGCACCTGGTTGTCCTGCACGACGTACGCCACATCGCGCTCGTACACGCAATAGGCGCGGATCAACTGGTCGACGTTATGGATGCGCTCGCTCTTCTCCGTGAAGTTCAGTTGAACTTCCTGGCGCTTGCGGTTCTTGGCTTCCTCGTCCATCGAGGTGTCGGCATCCAGGTCGGCCATGGCGGTCATCAGGTCCGGCAGGACGTAGGCGTCGGGGTCGCTGGGGTTCATTTCCGCGCAACCCTTTTCCGTCAGGCTGGCGTCGTGACCGCGCTCGTCGATCGTGAAGTACAGTTCCTCGCGCAGGGCCCGCGCCTCCTCCTTGCGCATGTCGGTGAGCATGGCGTTCTGGATCTGCTCGTGGAGTTTGCGCGTGGAGGGCTCTTCCAGCAGGTGCATCAACTGCTTGTGCTTGGGCATGCCCGCGTACACCTGGTACAGCAGCCGTTGGGCCTGCTCGTGCTCCCCCTTCTCGATCGCTTCCTTGGCCTCCTGCATCAGCCGGTTGCACAACGCGCGCTGGCGGGAGACGAGCGCCTCGACCCTGGGCTTGAGCTGGAAGTACTGGTGCGTCGAAACCGGCGCCGGGCCCGAAATGATCAGGGGGGTGCGCGCCTCGTCGATGAGGATGCTGTCCACCTCGTCGACGATGGCGTAGAAGTGATCGCGCTGCACGAGCTGCTCGGGCTCGAACGCCATGCCGTTATCGCGCAGGTAGTCGAAGCCGAACTCGCTGTTCGTGCCGTAGGTGATGTCGCAGCCGTAGGCCGCGCGGCGCTCGCGCGGGTTCATGCTGTTCTGGATGCAACCGACCGTGACGCCCAGGAACATGAAGATCTGCCCCATCCAGACCGAGTCGCGGCGGGCGAGGTAGTCGTTGGTCGTCACGAGCTGGACGTTGCGTCCCGTGAGGCAGTTGAGATACAGCGGCATCGTCGCGGCCAGCGTTTTGCCCTCGCCCGTGGCGAGTTCGGCGATCTTGCCCTGGTGCAGCACGATGCCGGCCATGATCTGGCTGTCCCACGGCACGTCAGCCCACGTGATATCGTGGCCACAGACCTCGAATGTCTTGCCCACAAGCCGGCGGCAGGCGTTCTTGACCGTCGCGAACGCCTCGCACATCAGGTCGTCCACGGTGGCGCCTTTCGCCAGGCGCTCCTTGAACTCGTCGGTCTTGCGCCGCAACTCTTCGTCGCTCAGCCGCTTGTAGGACTCCTCGATCTCGTTGACGCGGGCGGCCAACGGCCGCAACGCCTTGACGTCCCGGTCAAGTTTCGTCCCGAACAGTCTTCTTAATACTCCCAGCATGGTCTTGTCTCCCGCGGAGAAAGCCGCCGCGCCGGCCTGGAGCCCGGGGGCTCCGTCACCGCCCCAACTGAAGTCTACGGGCCAGTCTTTCCGGCAAACCCGCCGCGCGGATCTTCTTCTGCGCGGCGGCGAAGTCGTAGGGCACACGGTGCAATTCGACGACGCGGGTGGACGGATCGTACGTCACGTAGGCCGCGCGCGAGTCGCCGTCGCGCGGTTGCCCCACGCTTCCGGTGTTGATGAAGTACTTCTTCCCTGTCTCGATCCGCAATGTATCCAGAAGACGCTTCTGAACCCGGTTGGTCTTCTCGTACATCACCGGGACGTGGGTGTGCCCGTAGAAGCACAGCGCCGTCGTCTGGTAGCTGAAGTGCGACTCGGCCTCCAGCGTGTCGAACACATAACCCCACTTCTCCGGCATGTCCAGCGTGCTGTGGACGATGGTCACGCCGCGGAACAGCCGGACGAGAGGCTGTGCCCTGAGGAACTCCAACTGCGTCTCGGAAAGCTGCCCCCGGGTCCAATCGACGACGTTGGCGGCCAGGGGGTGAAAGTCGTCAAGAGACTCGTCGTGCGAGCAGTAATGGTCGTGGTTTCCCCTCACGCACAGGCACTTCAGGTCCCGCACCACATCCAGGCATTCGGCGGGATTGGCATTGTAGCCGACGATATCGCCCACACAGATGAAATCGCTGGCGCCCCGGCCGCGCGCGTCTTTCAGCACAGCGGTCAGCGCCTCGATGTTGGCGTGGATATCTCCCAGGATGGCGTACTTTGTAGAGCCCATGCGTACTGTCGGGAAGCTTCAGAGTTTGAGCAGCGCCGTGGCGATCAGCAGATCGTCCGCGGTCGTGATCTTGATATTGGTGGCTGCGGACGGCACAAGCCTGACTTTCTCCCCCGTCAGTTCCACGGCGGAGGCTTCGTCCGTCACGACGGCCTTCTTCTTGTCCACCAGGTCAAACGCCTTCATCAGCAATTCGTACTTGAACGCCTGCGGAGTTTGCACGGCCCAGAGCTTGTTGCGGTCGGCCGTGTGCGTCACATGAAAACCACGTTCCACGTACTTGATCGTGTCGGTGATCTTCACCGCGGCCACGCCCGAGCCGTAGCGACAGGCGGACTCGACGGTCGCGGCCACGATGGCCGGCGTCACGAGCGGACGCGCGCCGTCATGCACCGCCACGACGGCGGTGTTCGTGGGCACTTCGGCAAGCCCGTTGCGGACCGAGTCCTGCCGCCTGGCGCCGCCTGCAACGATGGCCCGAACCTTCGTGCAGCCGAACATGCGCGCCATGGCTTGCGCCGAGTCCAAGCGCTCGCGGCGCACGACGATCACAACCTCGTCGATGGCGTCGCAGGATTCGAACGCCTGCAGGGAGTAGGCGATGACCGGCTTCGGGCCAAGGCTCAGAAACGCCTTGTCCACGTTGCCGCCCATGCGCTCGCCGCGCCCTCCGGCTACGATAATACCCACGTTCATGGGACAATCCTCCAGAATAAACCCGCCGTTCGACGTCAAACGAGTACAATCACCACGTCAAAACAGTTTAGGACCCCGCCCCCCATCCGTCAAGAACGCGTTTGGACAGAACGCCGTTGAACCGCGAGAATGCCGCGCCCCCTTGCAAGGTGGCGCCGCGTATGGGGGCGGCGGGCAGTGTGCTCGCGCAATAGGTCGTCGAGATCGAAGCGTGGGGCTCTTTCGGCTCACGAGGACGTTCGCGCTCCAAGACGTGTTGCTGACGAGTGTCGGAATCGCGTGCAGGGGTGTCTGGCGCCGATTGACGCCCTGGCGCGGGACGTGTATGGTACGGACGGAACCGTGGTAACGATCGAATGTGTGGGACCTCATGCTCGAACCGGGATCGGTCGCCGAAACGACTCACTATGCGGTTGAACTTTCGACCTTCTGGGAGGCCGTCGTTCAGCCCCTGCTCTGGTACGTTGTTCCCAACGGTCTGCTCAACCTGATGACCGCCCTGTGGTTGCTGGGCGAGTTGAGGAACCGCCGCCGCCTGGGCGAGCGCGTCGCCGTGGCCGCCTGGGTGGCCTACAGCTTCCTCGCGGGGCTCGCACTGCCCGCCATCACGGGGCCGCTGGCGTTTCATGCCTGGCGCGATGCACGACGACGCGGCCATTCGCCGGGGCTCTGGCTGGTTTTGTGCACGGTGTTCAGCTTCGTGGGGTTCATCGGTTACCGCGTCCGCGACGACGCGGCAAGCCGCCGCATGCGCGGGGGCGCGTGGTCGGCCGCGGCCATCGTCTGGCATCTGCTCATCCTCGTCGGGCTTCCCGCGTGGGGCGCCGCGTCGCCGTGGCCGCGGGAGCACGTCTTCCGCGCGTCGAACTTGCTGTGGCTCCTGCCCGCCGCCGGCGCCGCGCTGGCGGCGTTTCCCGCGGTCTATGGCATCCTGCGCCCGCGGTTGCACTTCGCCGACGTGCGCGCCCGGTTCGCCGCCGACGGACTGCTGGACACTTCTTCGGATGCGCTGGTGCGGGTCGAGCGGCTGAAGACCTGGTTTCCGCTGCGGGGCGGCGTGTTCTCGGCGGTCAAGGCCTATGTCCGGGCCGTCGATGGCGTGGACTTCGAGCTGCGACGCGGCGAGGTCCTGGGGCTGGTCGGAGAATCCGGCTGCGGCAAGACGACGCTCGGGCGCACGGTGCTGGGCCTGATCCCCGCGACAGCGGGACGGGTGGTTATCGACGGGGTCGACCTCGCGCTCGTCAACGGCGCCGAGCTGCGCGCCATGCGCTCGAAGATGCAGGCCATCTTCCAGGACCCGATCGGCTCGCTCAACCCGCGCATGACGGTGGGCGCCATCGTGCGCGAGGGGCTGGACGTCCATCGCATCGGTTCGCGCGCGGGGCGCCGCCGCGAGGTGGAGGAACTCATGGCGCGCGTGGGACTGGCGCCGGACGCCCTGAACCGCTATCCGCACGAGTTCAGCGGCGGGCAACGGCAGCGCATCGGCATCGCGCGCGCACTGGCGATGGGCGCCGATTTCATTGTGTGCGACGAGCCCGTCAGCTCGCTGGACGTCTCCATCCAGGCGCAGATCGTCAATCTGCTGTGCGATCTGCGGCGCGAGTTCGGCATGAGCTACCTGTTTATCGCGCACGACCTGGCCGTCGTGGAACACATCTCCGACCGGATCGCCGTGATGTATCTGGGGAAGATCGTCGAGGTCGCGCCGCGGGATGCGCTTTACGCGCGTCCGGCACATCCCTACACGCGTGCGCTCATGGCCTCCATCGCCGTGCCGGACCCGGCGGCTCGAAAGGATGCCCCGCCGCTGGCGGGCGACCCGCCCAGCCCGATCGCCCCACCCCCCGGCTGCCGCTTTCACCCGCGCTGTCCGTTCGCCGTGGCGGTCTGCCGGACGGAGGAGC
>JAQBFL010000019.1:0-3136 GCA_032123415.1 bacterium
CAAGGTCTTCGAGTTGCGGGCCCAGACGCAACTCCTGTACGACTGTCTCAAGTTCCTGAAGGACAACGGCGGTGTGGGGGCGGGCATGAGCAGCTGGGGCCCGGCCCTTTACGCCTTTGGCGAGGATCTCTCCGAACTCCACCGGAAGACCGAAGAGTGGCTCGCCTCGCACGGCGGGGGCACGGCGATCCTCACCAAGGCGAACAACACGGGTATGCGCCTGGTGGAAGAGGCGTAAGGCGATGGCCGGCGTTGACGGAGTCCTACGACTCGAGCGATCACAGACGCGAAAGGCAGCGGAGGTGCTGGCGCGGGCCTTTCGCGACGATCCCTTTTACGCAGCGATTCTGCCTCGCGAAGAGAGCCGGCCGAGAAGGCTGGCCTGGTTCATGGAGAGGATGTTGCGCTACGGGCTCCCGTACGGCCACGTGTACACGACGCCGGCGGTGGCGGGGGTGGCCTGCTGGTTTCCGCCGGGACATTTGAGCCCAGCGGTGGGAGACATCCTGCGCAGTGGCCTGTACGCCCTCCCTTTGCGTCTGGGGTTCGGCGCGTATCGCCGGTTGACGGACTTCATGAAGTATGCTGGGACAGTGCGTGCCCGTTCTGTGCCCGAGCCTCACTGGTACTTGTTGTTACTCGGCGTCGACGATCCTTATCGGGGGCAGGGGCTCGGAGGGAAATTGATCGAGCCGGTCCTGGCGAGGGCGAGACAGGAGAAGATGGCCTGCTACCTGGAGACGGAGAATGAGGAGAACCTGAGCTTCTACGCCCGCCACGGCTTCCACCTGGTCGAGGAGGGCCGTGAACCCCGGCACGGGGTACGAACCTGGGGCCTCCTGCGCCCCGCAGAGTAGAACCTAAAGGGGGTCAAACCTACACATTTGACAAAGGGGTCAACCAAGAACGGTGAAAGAAGTATCTTTGTCAAATGTGTAGGTCTGACCCCGATTCCAATGAACGTGAAGGGATGTATGCATGGCGAAAGCAAGAGGCAACGGAAGGGGAACGGACAAACTGGACAAACGTGTGCGCGGAAGGTACGTCGGCCACCCGCGTGCATTCGGGTTTCTGCTGCTCGAAGGGGGCGGGGCGGACCTGTTTGTGCCGCCCAAGCACGAGGGCGACGCCATTGACGGCGACACCGTGCTTGCGGAGAGGAGGGGCGAGAGCGCGGCGAAGGTGACGGCGATCGTTGCACGCGGACGATCCCGGCTCTGCGGCACATACATCGGCCGTGGCGCCTTCCTGCCCGATGCCCATCGCATCCCCAAGATCCTTTCCGTGGAGGGAAAGGCGCGGAAGGGTGACAAGGTGCTCGTCGCGGTGCGTCCCGACGCGCTGCGCATTCACCGGGTGCTCGGCCGTGCGGGCGACCCGGCCATCGAGGATGCAGCCGTCCTGGCGGAGTTGGAGATTTCTCCCCAGTTCCCGAAACCTGCTCTGGCGCAAGCCGCCAAGCTCGAGGAACCCGGCCCGGCCGACTTCCGCGGGCGCCTCGACCTGCGCGACACAAAGACGGTGGTCACGATCGACCCGGTCAGCTCCCGTGACTACGACGACGCGATCTCTCTCGAACGGCGTGGCAAGGGGTGGTTGCTCGGTGTGCACATCGCAGACGTCTCACACTACGTGCGCGACGGAAGCGCCCTTGACACGGAAGCGCACAAGCGCGGTACGAGCGTGTACCTGCCGACCCGCGTGATCCCCATGCTGCCGGAGAAGCTCTCCAATGACCTCTGTTCGTTGCGCGAGGGCGTTGACCGCCTCACCATGAGCGTGCTGATCCACTACGATGCCAGGGGCAAACTGCTGGACACGACCTTTGCCAGGAGCGTCATCCGGTCCGACCGTCGCCTGTCCTACGAACGAGCGTCCCGCGTGATGGACAAGACCGTCAAGGAGAAGGGAGGCGTAGGGGAACTCTTGTTGAACATGGCCCGCCTCGCCAAGCTCTTGAAGCACGGGCGGCCTTCCCTCGATGTGCCGCGGGAGGAGATCGAACTGGTCTTCAACGGGCAAGGGGACGTGGTCGACATTCGGCCCACATCCCAGGACGCTGCACATGGCGTGATCGAGGAGTTCATGCTGGCAGCCAACCGGGAAGTGGCGCGGCTGCTGTTGAGACACAACAAGCCGGCGCTGTTTCGGCACCACCCGGAGCCTGCCGACATGTCCGGTGTGTGGGACGCCCTGAAACAGCTGGGCGCCGCGACGGGTAACGAGCGCAGTCTGCCGCGGGCCGTCGCCAGGGCGGTGGCGGATGGGTACGGGCCAGCGGTATCGGCTGCCATCTTTCGGTGCATGCCGCAGGCGCGCTACACGACGCGAGATGCCTCACACTTCAATTTGGGATTCGAAGCGTACACGCACTTCACGTCGCCGATTCGGCGCTACGCGGATCTGGTTGTGCACAGAATCTTGCACGGGATGCTCGGCGGCCGCAAAGGCGCGATAAAGGTCGGTCCCATGGGCGACAGCGTTCCGGCCCCGGTACACGATGAAACCCTGGAGGCGTTGGGAGAGCACGTGACCGATCGAACGGTAGGTGCCGACCGCGCGGAGTCGCGCATTCGGCGTCGTCGGGTGCTCGAGTTCCTGCTCCGCCTGGGCAACGTTCCCACAGAGGGACAGGTCACCCTGGTGGTGGACCGGGGCCTGCTGGTGGATCTGCCCGAATACGGCACGTCGGGCCTCCTGCCGGTGGACACGCTGCGCGGCGGGCCCTTCCAGGTGGAAGCCGGGGTGCTGCGAGGCAAGGACCGCTCGTTTCGGCTCGGGGAGACGCTCGACGTGTGCATCCACCGCATCGACCCGGTGTCGAGCAAGCTCGACCTCGCACTGGCACCGCGGTTCTGAGCGGACAGAAGGGGTCAAACCTACACATTTGACAAAAATACTCTCTTGATCGTTCTTGGTCGACCCCGTTGTCAAATGTGTAGGTTTGACCCCTATTCTCTTTTTCGAGCCACCAGAGTCCTGCCCTCTCGCTCCAAGGCGTCGAAGTGACGCCGGGAATCTTTGCCATTCGTTCGGAAAGACGCCCGTCGGGGTCGTAAAAGAAGACCTCCTTTTCGTCCTCCAGGGCTCCGAGAGTTGCCTCCTCTGTAACTGGAAGGATGCGTACATGGGCATC
>JAQBFL010000020.1:0-2794 GCA_032123415.1 bacterium
GGGCACTCAAGGCCGAGGCGGGCAACTGCCTTGTCGGCACGAGCAACCTATACCTCGCCATGATGCTGAACCTCTTGCCCATCGGCACCAAGGCACACGAGTGGTTCAAGGCGCACGCGTGCATGTTCGGCGTGCGGGACGCCACGAACCGGGCGCTCCAGGCGTGGGCGGACGAGTTCGGCGCGAATCTCGGCATTGCCCTGACGGACACCTTCACGACGGAGGTGTTTCTCCGGAACTTCGGCCCGTTCTTCGCGAAGCTGTACGACGGCGTCCGGCACGACTCGGGGTGCCCGTTCGCGTTCGCTGACAGGATCATCAAACACTACGCGACCCTGAGGATCGACCCCACGACCAAGACGATTGTCTTCAGTGACGGGTTGGACGTTGACACGGCCCTGCGGATACTGGAGCACTGCGGCGACAGGATCAGGGCCTCGTTCGGCATCGGGACGCACTTCACGAACGACGTGGGACACCCGGCCATGAACATCGTCATAAAGCTGTGGAGCATGACCATCCGCAACCACAGCGGCTCGCGCATCATACACGCGACGAAGATACCGGACGACCTCGGTAAGGCCACCGGAGAACCGAGTGCGATCGACCACGCGATGTACGAACTGGGACTCCCGGCTCGCGGGTAATCTTGTGTTTATCTAGCGGGCGGCCCGATTCGGCGGCGGATTCAGGCCTCCGGGCCGCTGCGGCGGCGATTATGGGCGGGCAGGCCCGATAGCCGAACACACTCAGGCAGGACAATTAGGGGCGGGTCCTAACTGGCCTACTTGAGTGTGTTTGGTTATCGGACTGTAGCGTCGATGCCAAGGTGACATTGGAGCAAAGGAAGCGGCGGCACGAGAAAAAAGCCGTGGCAGGGTATAAGGGCGCTTGAACCCCCGCTTCAATTAAAGACACCAAAAAGATTTCCGTAGGCGTTCGCAGTTTCTGCAAATAACGGGTACGGCGATAGTGCCACCAAGAAAAGGGGAAAGCCATGAAAGTTAGATTCTCGATCAGCATGATGCTTTGCGCCTTGGCAGGCTGCGGCACGAACACCGCATTGCAGCCAGAGCGAGAGCCGGAGATCGTTCCCGGCTGCTCTGACTCGTGCGACTGGGCATCCGACGGCGTGTGCGACGACGGCGGAGAAGGCGCTGCGTTCAGCGGTTGCGATTACGGCACCGATTGCGCGGACTGCGGCCCGCGCGAGGGATGGACGCCACCCAAACCCGGGACATGTCAGACCGACTCGGATTGCGACGACGACGACGCCCGCTGCGTGCATGGCGGGTGCGTCAACGACCCGACCTGCGGCGAGGAAGAGACCTGCGTTGGCGGAACCTGCGTCCAATGCGTGGCCGATTGGGAGTGCGACGACGGCCTGTTCTGCAACGGCTGGGAGGAATGCGCGGATGGCATATGCGTTGCGGGCGGATTGCCGTGCGACGACGAGGAGTGCGACGAGGATACCCATGAATGCTTTGCCACACCAGTATCCACGGTGGATGAGATACTGGATGCGAGCTGGCTGGTCGTCGTGCGCACGCAGGATGGCCTGTATGCCGGAAGCGGAAGCGCGTTCTCGGTCGGCGACAACCTTCTCGCCACCAACGCCCATGTCGTCGAGTTCGCGGCTTCGGCATGCCGGCTCGGGGGCTCGGTGACCGTGTATCAACACGAAACAGGGGCAGCGCTTACCATGTCCGCTATGTGGATTCACCCAGATTACACCGACACATTCAGCCCGGATGTCGGCGTCATAGAGGTTGCTGGTACACTGCCGTCTGCCCTGGTGGTCGCATCCGACACCACGCTTCACAGTCTACAGGTCTTTGATGATGTTAGGCTGAGCGGGTTCCCTGGCGAGTTGGCGGAAATTAACCTTATCCGGCCGAGGGCCACCATGCTGTCCGGCCACATCACGGCCATGCGCCCCTTCGACCAGTCCCAAGCCGCGACGTCGCTGACGGCCATGCTGATCCAGCACGACATGCCGACAACCAGAGGCACAAGCGGCTCTGCGATGGTGAACGAATCGGGCGAAGTCATCGCGTTGAATAATTCCGGTTTTTTGGATGGGCAGAGCAACTTCGCGATACGCGCGGACGCGCTCTCGCAGTTGCTCGCGTGGGTGCGGTCCGGGTGGGTGAGTCCGGTGGACACGACGAACCCCTGTCTCGGCGTCTCCTGCGACGACGGGTTGTTCTGCAACGGCCAAGAGATATGCGTGGACGGAACATGCATCGCGGGTGTCCTGCCCTGCGGAGCAGAAAAGTGCGACGAGGATGCCCAAACGTGCGTCGGCATCGAGGAGATAGTAATCGGCGACGGCGCCTGGATAATCACATGGGAAACCGAAGGTTGGATCGCCGAGTGCCTCTGGGTGGACTCCGGAATCGTTACGCACCAGTCCATCGGCTGTGGAGAGTGGGTGGATGTTGTGGATATGGAGATATTGTATCTCGATGGCGGGGCGGGCTTCGGCGGATTGACCGATGATGGGACGCAAGTGATCTATATCTTTCTGCCCATAGCTGACGAACAATTCTCAGCAGGATATTTCGTAGACGATGAGATGATCGCGACTGGATTGATGACACGGTAAGTCCAGTCCAATTGGGACTCGGACGAAATTATTTGGCCCGGAGGCAACTCCGGGCCTTTTTCATGGAGCGTCCGAAAACCAGCGCCACATGACCTAAGGACATCGGCCAAGCCGCGTTCGCTGTCAGCGTCGCGGAGTCCTCGTACACGGGTCATCTATCGCCCCGTCGGCTGCGGGTTGGACACA
>JAQBFL010000021.1:0-3001 GCA_032123415.1 bacterium
CACCATGCGTATAATGCGCAGGATTATTAATCATGTCTTGAACTTTATCTTTCACTTTCCATACTGCTCTTACGTTTGTCTCTTCGGTAATCATATTGTTTTCTCCTCCCAAAATGGGTGCAATTTTCTTTTGGCTGCTAAATATGCCTCAGAAGCTTCCATTTCGAATTGGGCGATGGCGGTCTTGATGCTGGTGGCCTGAGTCCATGCCGCCTGACGCTTCGCCTTGTCGGTCTGGCCGATGGTCTTGACGGCGACGATGGTTGCAAGGATTCCGAGAATCGCCACAACCAGAAGCACCTCGATCAAGGTGAAGCCCCGACGGTTCGCTTCAGGCATACAGGTCTTCATCGATGCTCCTTTCGTGTGTCTGCTTGTGTGGCGTGGATCTACGCCGCACTGTCGCATCTGTCAGCGACGACCCGCTTTCACGAAAGTCAGTCTGAGAGAACGAGGTGAAAATGGCAAGTGGAAAGACGCTGGAACCGTAATGCGTCAGTGACGTGGGGGGCGGGTACCTGACAGGTTTTGAGAGATGCCAGTAATAGAGCTTATATGCGTGCCAGGAACAACCGACCGCAGCCCTGGCGCAGGGACGAGAGGTTTCACCACGAAGAAGAGGAAGGTCACGAAGGGTGCATGGAAGGTCTTCGATGCGGAGGGGGCTTTGCCCCGCCATGGGCACGGCGCGGAATCCGACAAACCGGTTCGCGACCGAGCTGGAGGTGCTTTGGGCTTTGATGATGACCGGTTTGTCGCGTTCCGCGCCGCGCCCATGGCAGGCGGGGTTCCCCCGCCCTCCGCATCGAAGCGCGTCGTATGCTCCGGGCAGTGTCCCTTCATGAACGGTGGCTCACCCGGCCATGAACTCCCCTTCGTGGACCTTCCTCTTCTTCGTGGTGAAACACATTGAAGCTCAAAACGGCAGAACGAGAACGAGGACGATGCCACTTCAGGGTCTCACGGGGTTGCGTCGGGGCGGGCCGCCTTGGAGACGGCGGCGCCGATATCCCCCAGGTCGGAGCGGCAGGCGCCCAGCGCGGCGAGCACGGCGTCCGTGGTGCGGAAGTGGCACTTGGCCGTCTCGGCGAAGACCGCGGGCCCCTTGGCCTTGCCGAGCGCCACGGCGGCCTGGTTGACCGCGGCCGAGGCGCCCTTGGGCAGTTCCACGCCCTGCTGCTTGCCCAGTTCCCTCAGCCCCAGCAGGAAGGCCTCGCGGGCGAGGATCGACGCGGCGGCGACGGCGATGTCCGACTCGGCCTTGGGCCGCTGGATCAACTCGATGCCGCGGCCGTTGCGCATGAGTGCGCGTTGCACCTGCTCCTTGCGCCCGAACTGGTCGGAAATCGCCCGAGGGCAGGAGGGGACGAGCTCCAGAAGGTTCTCGATCGCGCGCGCGTGTCCCCAGCCCAGCAGCGTGTTGACGTTGCGCATCTTGGCGTAGAGGCGGTTGTACGCCCCCGGGCCGATCTTGACGAGGCTGAAACGTCCCGCCAGCACGCGGCGGATTTCGCGGCCCATGGCCATGGCCTTGAGGTCGCTCTTGATGGTCTTGCTGTCGCGCACGTCCATCTCGCGCAGCGTGCGGCCGGTCTCGCGGTCGGTATAGGCCGCCGCAATGACCAGCGGGCCGAAGAAATCGCCCTTTCCGCTTTCGTCCACGCCCATGTGGGGCTCGAAATCCTCCGGGGCGACCGTTTCTTCGTAGCCCAGCGTGGCCTGTTCGAGGACGAACGGCTCCATGACGAAAGTAACGAAATCGGACGCGCCCTTGCCCTGGACCAGGCATTTGCCGCTGGTATAGAGGTTGACGGACACGTCCGGCGTCTTGACGGCGATGCGCGTGTAAGGCGTGGCGACGGGCCGGTAGTTGCCGACGGACAGGATGCCGTAGAGCGTGTCCTGCTGGTCCGGAGTCAGTTTAAAGGTGAACGAGTTCTTTTCGGGCATGACGCGTCAAACCATACCAACGGCGGGCGGCTGGGGGCAAAACAAAAACAAAACAAAACGCGCGAGATTTCTTGTTGACGGTTCGGTCTTTCGCAGGCATAGTACGAACAGTATGGAATAGCCGGATGGGCCGCGGTCGTTGCGCGGCGGTGACGAAGGAAAGCGCAGCAGGAGGGTATTGGAAATGCGAGCAAGTGTAGTTCTGACGTGTTGTGTGCTTGGTGGATGGATGTTCGCGACGGCCGTCGAGGCGCAGGATGACGTGGCGCGCCCGGTGAAGCTGTCGGTGTCTCTGCGGGCCGATTACACGGACAACCGTGACTCCATGCCGAGCGACATGGAAGAATCGAACTGGGACTTTTACGTTCGTCCCCGCGTCGACATTTTCCTCAACGGCGAGCGGACGCTGTTTTCCATGCACTGTGCTCCCGCCTGGCGGCACCGGACCGACCCCAGCGTCATACAGCACGATGACGAGCTGTGGCTCGATCTTGGCATGGCGGTTGAGCACAGCATGACGCCGGCGGCGACCGTCCGCGCGATGAACCAGTTCGACTACGCCGACGACCCCAGCGTGGATTCCGGCGGCGTGACTGTGCGCCGCGACCAGAGCTACATACTCAACCGCACCGAGGCCGGCGTCAACTACGACCTGAACGACGTGTGGAACGCCGACCTGCTGGGCCGCTACATGGACAAGAGCTTCGAGCGCAACGAGGTGGCCGATGACAGCGACGAGACGCGCGCCGATGGGCAGGTGACGATGACTCGCAGCCTCTCGCCCTCGCTCTTTGTTTCGGCACTGGGCAGCTTCTCGGCTTTCGGGTTCGACAGCGCCAGCGGCATCGAACGCGACTTCAATTCCGTCCTCGCGGCGCTGGGTGTGGAGCAGATTATCAACAACCACCTGCGCGTAGGGGCGAAGGCGGGCGCTCAGATGCAGGACTATGACGACAACACGATCGACGAGCAGACCGAGCCGTATGTCGAGCTGTATGTCCGCGGTCAGACCACGCCGGCCACGAGGATGACGGCCCAGATTGAGCGTGGC
>JAQBFL010000022.1:0-6878 GCA_032123415.1 bacterium
ATTCAGGAAATCCGCGCCATCGATCCGACGGTCTCGATCATCATGCTGACGGGCTTCGGGTCGCTCAAGACCGCGCAGCAGGCCATGCGGCACGGCGCCAACGACTACGTGCGCAAGCCATTCGACACGCGCGAAATGCGCGAGATCGTCGAACGCCACATTGCCGCGACGCGCGCCGAACGCCGGCGCGCCGCGGCGGCACGCGAGCTGAACGAAATCAACCTGCGCATGCGGCACGAACTCCAGGAGAAAGAGCGCATGGCCTCGCTCGGCCAGATGTCGTCCGAGTTCGTGCACGACCTGCGCAACCCGCTGAGCGTGATCTACGGCTACGTCCATCTCCTGATGAACGAGCTCGGCGAGTCCGGTCGCTGGGAGCACGGCCCCAAGGAAGCGGGCGACTACCTCGATATCATCGAGAAGAACGTGCGCCGCTGCGACGACATGCTCCACCAGTGGCGGGAACGCAAGAACGCCGTCAAGACGGAAGCGGAAATAGAGAAACTCTCCGTGGCGACGGTGCTGAGCGAGATCGCGGAGAACTCCCTGCCGCTGGCCGCGGAATGCGGGGCGCGCGTGGAAATCTCCCCCGCCGTTGACGACTGCTCGATCGAGGGCTCACGCACGGACCTGTACCGCGCGCTTCACAACCTGGCGAGCAATGCGTTGCAAGCGCTGCCGCAGGACGGCGGACGAATCGAATTGTCATGGAGCCGCGCGGGCGAGTTCGTGGAGATCCGCGTGCGCGACAACGGGAAGGGCATTCCGCCGGACCGGTTGGAGCAGGTGTTCACCCCCTACTACACCACCAAGAAGGCAACCGGCGGCATGGGGCTGGGCCTGTTCATCACCCGCAACGTCATCGAATCGCACGGCGGCTCGCTGACGCTCGCCAATAATCCGGATCGCGGGGTGACGGCGACGGTGCGCCTCCCGCTGGCGGCAGACGCGCAACCCGTTCGCATCGAGTGAGCGCGCCGCCCACCCTCACGCCTGCGGCAATGCCGCGAGCGTGTGTTCGAGTTTGCGGCGCTTCTCTTCAATCTCCCGGCTCGAAGCGCGCTGCCGCTCGACGATCCCGGCGGGCGCGCGCGTGACAAACTCGTGGTTCGCCAGCTTGCGGTTGCAGTTCTCCTGGTCGGCCACGATCTTGGCAAGCTGCGTCAGCAGACGCTTGCGCTCGGCATCGATGTCGATGACCCCTTCCAGCCGCATGGCGACCGTTCCCAGGGCGCACACGGCGCTGGCCATGCCGCGCGTCGGCCGCGCGTCGGTCGCAACGTCCAGCTTGGCGGCTTTCAGCGCGATCTTCAGCGACGCGACATCCGCCGTCACCCGGGCCGCCGCGTCCTCCGATCCGGGATGGAAGAGGTAATCGGTCTCCACGGTCGTGGCAATGCCGTAATCGGCCTTGAGCGAACGGCCCAGCCGGATCAGCTCGTGCTTGTCCTCGACATAGCGGACCACGGCCGGGTCGGTCACGATCCCGGACAGCCCGGTCAGTTCCGTCGGCCACGGCGCGGTCATGATCGACTCGTCGTCCGCCCCGTAGCTCATGGCGTGCCACAGTTCCTCCGTGATGAACGGCATCATGGGGTGCAGCAACCGCAACACGGCCGAGAACACCTCGCGCAGCACGCCCAGCGTATGCAACCGCCTGGCGTCGTCCGCGCCATACAGCGCGTCCTTGGCGGATTCAAGGTATCGGTCGCAGAACTGCCCCCAGACGAACTCGTACAACGTGCGCGCCGCATCGTTGAATCGATAGCGTTCGAGACTCTCCGTGCACTCGTCAACCGCCTGGCGCAGCCGCGCCACGATGTGCGCGTCGTCGGGCGTCGCCAGGTCGGCACGGCACTCCGTCCGTTCGCCGCCCGCCTTCTCGGCGTGCATCAGGATGAAACGCGCCGCGTTCCAGAGCTTCGTCCCGAAGTTCCGTCCGATCTCGAACTTGTCGTTGGACAGGTACACGTCCTGCCCCGTGGCCGCGATCATCATCAGGCTGAAACGAAGCGAGTCGGCGCTGAACTCCTCGATGATTCCGATGGGGTCGATCGAGTTGCCCAGGCTCTTGCTCATCTTGCGGCCCTGCTCGTCGCGCACGGTGCCGTGGATGTAGACCGTGCGGAACGGAATGTCTCCCATGAACTCGAAGCCGGCCATGATCATGCGCGCGACCCAGAAGAAGATGATCTCCGAGGCCGTCGTCAGATCGTGCGTGGGATAGTAGAACTTCAGATCCTCGTTCCGCGCCGGCCACCCGAAGGTGCTGAACGGCCAGAGCCAGGACGAGAACCACGTATCCAGCACGTCCTCGTCCTGTTTGAGCTTCGCGTCCCCGCACTTCGGGCACGCCGCCGGCGTGCCGCGCGCGGCCCACTCGTGCCCGCACGCCTCGCAGGTAAAGACGGGGATCCGGTGCCCCCACCAGATCTGCCGCGAAATGCACCAGTCCCGGATGTTCTCCATCCAATCGAGATAGACCTTCGTCCAGCGGGACGGCACGAACGCAACACGCCCGTCCTTGACGGCTTCGATGGCGGGCGCCGCCAGCGGCTTCATCCGCACGAACCACTGAGGGCAGAGGCGCGGCTCGACCACCGTGTGGCACCGGTAGCAGTGCCCCACCGCGTGCTTGTGGTCGACGATCTTCTCGACCAGCCCCGCCTCGGTCAGGTCCACCAGGATGCGCTTGCGGCACTCGAAGCGGTCCAGCCCCGCGTAGGGCCCCGCCAGATCGTTCATGCGGCCGTCGCCGTGCATGACGTCGATCGGTTCCAGGCCATGCCGCCGCCCCATGTCGAAGTCGTTGGGATCGTGGGCCGGCGTCACCTTGACAATACCGGTGCCGAACGCGGGGTCGACGAAGTCGTCCTCGATGACGGCCAGCTCCCTGCCGAGAATGGGCAGCCGCACGCGGCTGCCTTTCAGGCCGCGATAGCGCTCGTCGCGCGGATTGATGGCCACGGCCACGTCGCCGAGCAGGGTCTCGGGCCGCGTGGTCGCCACCACGATGTGCGTCGTTCCCGCGCCGGCGTTCTCGACCGGGTAGCGGATGTAGTACAGCTTCCCGTCGAGCTCGCGATGCTCGGACTCCTCGTCGGATAACGCCGTGTGGCACCGGGGGCACCAGTTGACGATGTAATTGCCGCGGTAGATCAGCCCCTTGTCGAAGAGGCGCACGAAGGCCTCCTGCACGGCCTCGCTGAGACCGGCATCCATGGTGAAGCGCTCGCGCTCCCAGTCGCAGGCGCAACCCAGCCGCTTGAGCTGGCGGATGATCGTCCCGCCGTATTCCTCGCGCCACTGCCAGACGCGCTCGACGAACGCCTCGCGCCCGAGCTGCTCGCGATGGATGCCCTCCTTGCGCAGCGCCCGCTCGACCACGTTCTGCGTGGCGATGCCGGCGTGGTCCGTGCCCGGCATCCAGACCACATTGCGCCCCTGCATCTTGCGCCACCGCACCAGGATGTCCTGGAGCGTGTTGTTCAACGCATGCCCCATGTGCAGGATGCCGGTGACGTTGGGCGGCGGAATGACGACGCAATACGGCTCCCCGCCTTGGGCCGCCTCGCCGTGAAACTGCCCCTTTTTCAGCCAGAAGTCGTACCACGCGGCCTCGATCCGCTTCGGATCGTAACGCTTATCCATTGTCTTGCTCTCCGGCGCGCCGGCGCTCTTCTTCCATGAACAACTTGTACTCGACACTGTCGACCAGCGCCTCCCAGGACGCCTCGATCAGGTTCTCGGACACGCCCACCGTGCCCCACGTCCTCTCGCCGTCGCCCGACTCGATCAGCACCCGCGTCGTCGCGGCCGACGCCTCTTCGGGGTCGAGGATGCGCACGCGGAAGTCCGTCAACGCCACCGTCGCGATCTCGGGGTAAAAGCGCGTCAGGGCCTGCCGCAGGGCGCGGTCCAGCGCATTGACCGGGCCATCCCCCTCGGACACGGTCAATTCGACCTGGTCCTTCACGCGCAGCTTCACGGTCGCTTCGGACAGGCAGCGCTCGTCCTTGCCGCGCTTCTCGACGATGACCCGGAACCCCTCCAGCTCGAAGAACGGCTTGTGCTTGCGCAGCACTTTCTGGATCAGGATGCGGAACGAAGCGTCAGCCGATTCGTAGGCGTACCCGCGCTTCTCGAGCTGCTTGAGCGCCTTGAGAATGTCGCGCGTCACCTCCGGCGTCGTCTCCTTGCCGGCGCCGACTTCGATGGCCTTCAGCAGCACGTTGCTCCCGCCGGAGAGCTCCGACACCAGGATGTGCCGCTCGTTGCCCACGCTCTCGGGCGGCTCATGCTCGAACGTGCGGGCGTTCTTCCTGACGGCGTTGACGTGCGCCCCGCCCTTGTGCCCGAATGCGCTGACGCCGATGTAGGGCGCGCGCGTATTCGGCCGCAGGTTGACCAGGTCGTCCACGAAGAGCGAAAGCTCCCGCAGGGACTTCAACTTCTCGCGCCCCACGCTGTGCAGCCCCATCTTCAGTTCGAGGTTGGCCATCAGCGTGCACAGGTTGGCATTGCCGCACCGTTCGCCGTAGCCGTTGATCGTGCCTTGCACCTGCACCGCGCCGGCCCGCACGGCCTCCAGCGCGTTGGCCACGCCGACGCCGATGTCGTCGTGCGTGTGAATGCCGACACGGCCAGGGAAAGCCCGCTCGACCGCGGCGGTCATGGCATACACCTCGGCAGGCAGCGAGCCGCCGTTGGTATCGCACAGGATCAGGGCGTCAGCCCCCGCTCCGGCGGCCGCCTTGAGCACCGACATCGCGAAGTCCGCGTTGTCCTTGCAGCCGTCGAAGAAGTGCTCGGCGTCGAAGAAGACCTCCTTGCCGTGCTCCTTCAGGAAGCGCACGGTGTCGGCCACCATGGCCAGGTTCTCGGCCGGCGTGGTGCGCAGCACGTCGCGCACGTGCAGCATCCACGACTTGCCGTACACCGTCACGGTGGGCGTCGCCGCGTCCAGCAGGCTGGTCACCAGGGGGTCCTCGCCCACCGCCGTCCCCGCGCGGCGTACGCTGCCGAACGCGGCGATGCGCGCGTGCGCGAAGCCGAACCGCGCGGCCTCGCGGAAGAACTCCATGTCCTTGGGATTCGACCCCGGGAACCCGCCCTCGATGTAGTCGACGCCGAACTCGTCGAGCCGCTGGGCCAGCCGCAGCTTGCCGCCGCCCGAGAAGGAGATGCCCTCGCCCTGCGCGCCGTCGCGCAGCGTGGTGTCGTAGATCGCAATCCGTCCGCCCGGACTTTTCATGAGGTCTTCTCGAAGAGTTCTTCGTAGATCGCGCGCACCGCGCGCTCGCGGTCAGCCGACTTGACGCCGAACATCATGCTGATCTCCGACGAGCCCTGATTCATCATCTCGATGTTCACGCCGGCCTTCGCCAGCGCCCCCGTGGCGCGCGCGGCGATGCCGACGGCGTAACGCATCCCCTCGCCCACCACCATGATCAGCGCCAGCCCCCGCTCGACCTCCATGTCGTTGACGTTCAGTTCCGCGCCGATCCGCCCAAGAACCGCCTGCTCCTTGTGCGCCGTCAGCGCGGTCTCCCTGAGGATCACGGACATGTTGTCGATGCCGGAGGGCGTGTGCTCGAACGACAGGCCTTCATCCTCCAGGATCTGGAGCAACCTGCGACCGAACCCGACCTCGCGATTCATGAGGTACTTGCTGACATACAGCGTGCAGAACCCTCCGCTGCTGGCAATGCCCACCACACGGCTCGTGCCGGGGCGGTGCTGGGGCACGATCTTCGTGCCCCGCAGCTCCGGGCGGTTCGTGTTCTTGACGAAGATCGGCACGCCCGCCCGCACCGCCGGCAGGATGGCCTCCTCGTGCAGCACCGAGAACCCGGCATACGACAACTCGCGCATCTCGCGAAAAGTGATCTCGTCGATGGGCTTCGCGTTCGGCACGATCCGCGGGTCGGCCGCGAACACAGAGTCCACGTCCGTGAAGTTCTCGTACGCTTCGGCCTGGACCGCCGCCGCGAGAATGGCGCCGGTGATGTCCGAGCCGCCACGCGGGAACGTTACGACCTGTCCATCGGGCGTGGTGCCGAAAAAGCCCGGGAAAACCACGATGCGGGCCTCGGCCTCGCGACGCAGGCCCGCCAGGTTCGCGTACGACTCGGGCAGGAGCTGCGCGTTGCCGAACTCCGCCGTCAGCCGCAGCCCGGCCTGCCCCGGGTCGACGTACGCCGCCTCGCGGCCACGCGCGCGCAACGCCGCGGCCACCAGCTTCGCGTTGCAGTCCTCGCCTGCCGCCTTGAGCAGATCGAGGAAGGCCTCGGGCGACACGGGCTTCGAGGTCAGGCGCGCGCGCAACTCGCGCTCGATCTCGCCCGCAATCCCCTCGCGGATGCCCAGCCCGTTCTCGATTCCCGCAAACCGTTCGACGACCGCCTTCAGGCACTCTTCCCAGGGTTGCCCGGTGAGCGCGTTCTGCGCGCAGGTAATGAGCAGGTCGGTCACCTTAACGTCGGATCCCGAGCGCTTGCCGGGGGCCGAGACGACGACCAGCCGCCGCCCGGCATCGCCCGTGACGATGTCGCACACTGTCCCCACCGCCGCCGCATCGGCCAGCGAGGTGCCTCCGAACTTGCATACTTTCATGATGGAATCCGCTCCTCGTCGTCGATCATGCCGCCGTTGCGCGGCGCTTAGAACTCGATCCGCATCCGGGTCGTGGGCGCACCGACGATGTCCATGGCGTCGATCTCGGCCAATGCGGCCCGCAGGCCGGCTTCGCGCGCCTGCTGCGTCAGAATGACGACCGGCACATGCTCGCCCGTGCGCGTCTCGCCCCGCTGGAGCGCGGTCGCGATGCTGATGCCGTGCCCGCCCAGGGCGGCCGCCACGCGCGCGAGCGCGCCGGG
>JAQBFL010000023.1:0-2783 GCA_032123415.1 bacterium
CTCCCTCGGCGACTTCAATCTCCAAATCCCGGCCACGACCTGGCTTCTCGGAACGATTCTCGGACTCGCCACCGCCGCCGCCGCGCGCCAGGAAGCGCCCCCTTCCCGCGCACGGTCATGACCGCGGTCATCGTCAGCGACCTGCACCTCGGTTCGCGGCACTGCCGGGCGGATGAGCTGTGGACGTTCCTGCTCAGCCTGCCTCCGGACGCGGCGCTGGTGCTCAACGGCGACGTCGTCGACCGCCGCGCCGACACGCGGCTCTCCGGACGCCCGGCCGAGATCATGCGCTGGCTGGAGGCCGAGTCCACGCGTCGGCGCGTCATCTGGCTGCGCGGCAACCACGACCGCCGCCACCATCGCAAAGGACTGGCGAACATCGAGTTCGATAGATTTCTCCCGTTCGGCAAGCGACTGCTCGTCACTCATGGCGACGCCTTCGAGCACATTCTGCGCTACGGCCGCCCCCTCACCGGCGTCATCCGCGCCGCGTACTGGTGCATCGGCAGGCTGGGCGGGCCGCGCGTGGACGTGGCGGTCTACGCCAAGCGCTGGTGGAAGTCATTGTACGAGGTCATCCGGCGCCACCTGATCTTCATGGCCGTGCGCCACGCCCGCCGCCACGGCTACGCCGCCGTCCTCTGCGGCCACTCGCACTACCCCGAGGACAGCATGATCCAGGGCGTGCGCTACCTGAACACCGGCGCCTGGACCGAGAGCCCGGTCTACGCCGTCTGGGTCACGGACGACGACATCCGGTTCGCGCGGGCGGACGCGCGAGACGAGAAGCGGGAAGAAGCACAAAAACTGAAAATCGGAGCATCGGAAGATCGGAAATGCGTTGAGCGTCGCGTTGACGGTTCCTGCGCATAGCGTGTAGACTCTCGTGGGGTAATCGTGACCATGCCATCCGAACGAAGACTAACCGAAAGCGCGCTGCGAGACATTCGGGCGTTTCTCGCCAAGGACCAACGGATTGCGGCGACCTACCTGATGGGCTCGGCGGCGCACGGTCACCTCCGTGCCGACAGCGATGTCGATATGGCGATCTTGCCCGCCCCGGGTCGGACGATCGACGCCTTCGATCAGGTCAACCTGGCGGTCGCCATCGATCGGATCGTGCGGCGCGACGTGGATATCGGCGTCTTGAGTTCGGACAACCTGATTTACGCGAAGGAAGCGCTTCTTACGGGGCGCTGCATTTACTGCCGCGATCCGTTCTGGCGGGATTTATTCGGGTCCGCCGTTCTGGGACTGTACGCCGAGTTGAGGTCATCGCGAAAGGAAGTGGAGCATGGGTATCGAAGCTGACGATATTGCGCTGAACAAGGCGGCCATCGTCGAACGATGCATTCGTCGGATTCATGCCGAGTACGCGGCCAATCCCAGCTTGGACGATCTCACCCATCTCGACGCGCTGATCCTGAATGTCGAACGGGCTTGCCAGGCTTGCATCGACCTGGCGATGCATCTGGTCGCATCGCGCCGACTGGGAATTCCCCAGTCCAGCGGCGATGCATTCCACCTGCTCGCCAGGGCTGAAGTTATCGGGCCGGACGTGGAACAAGCGATGCGCGCGATGACGGGATTCCGGAATATCGCGATCCACCAATACCAGACCATGAACGTCGAGATCCTTCGCCGCATCGCCACCGCCGCGTGGAAAGACTGGGAGCGATTCTTTTCGGCCCTGGGCATCTCGATCATGACGGAGGCGCCAAGTCGGAACCGTGCCGCAAGAGGAACTTCCACGCGAACACGTCACGGTGGTAAAACATGAACATTTTCGTCCCCGGAAGAATCTGTCTATTCGGCGAGCATAGCGACTGGGCCGGCGGCTACCGGCGCATCAACGCCGACATCGAGCAGGGCCACGCCATCATCACCGGCACCAACCAGGGCATTCATCTGGAGGTCAAGCCCCACCCCACCCGCTTCATCTTCCGCACCTCGATCCCCGGCGAGGATCATCCGCGCGCGTTCGACATTCCCATGGACCGTGACGCGCTGCTGGAGGCCGCACGCGCCGGCGGCTTCTTCAGCTATGCGGCGGGCGTGGCGCATCAGGTGCTGACGCACTACCGCGTGCGCGGCCTGGAGATGGAGAACACGCTCACGGACCTGCCCGTCAAGAAGGGCCTCTCCTCCAGCGCGGCCGTGTGCGTGGCCGTGGCGCGCGCCTTCAACCGCGTCTACGACCTGAAGCTGACCGTGCGCGGCGAGATGGAGCTGGCCTACCTGGGCGAGATTACAACGCCGTCGCGCTGCGGCCGGCTCGACCAGGGCTGCGCCTACGGCAACCGCCCGATCATGATGATCTTCGACGGCGACCGTATCGACGTGCGCGAACTCTCCGTGCCGCGGGACATCCACTTCGTCGTGGTCGACCTGTGCGCCGCCAAGAACACGCGCGAGATCCTGCAGCGGCTCAACCAGTGCTACCCGTTCGCCGAAAACGACCTGCACCGCGGTGTGCAGGAGTACCTCGGCCCGATCAACGCGCGCATCGTGCGCGACGCCTGCGACGCGCTCAAGGCCGGCGATGCCGCGCGCCTGGGCGCCTTGATGACCGAGGCCCAAGCCGAATTCGACCGCCGGCTCCAGCCGGCATGCCCCTCCGAGCTGACCGCGCCGGTGCTGCACCGGGTGCTGCGGCACCCCGCGATCCAGCCTTTCATTCACGGCGGCAAGGGCGTGGGCTCGCAGGGTGACGGCACGGCGCAGTTCGTGGCGCGCGACGCGGAGGCGCAGCGGCGGTTGATCGAGGTCATCGAGGGCGAGCT
>JAQBFL010000024.1:0-3326 GCA_032123415.1 bacterium
TGTGCGAACCAGACGACTGGAGATTACCGTCGGTAACCCGCCGGACTCTCAGGCGCGTCGTTGGATATTGAAAAGGGGGGAGATCGGCGGTTCTGCTGCAAGTTGTTGACATAGCATTGATTAGCCCTGTGTTGGGGCAGACTCGTTGACAGAACCCGGGACGGGCAAAGGAGAACGCTGATGAGAAAAATCAAGGTGGGTATACTGACGTTTTCCGACGGGCGCGACTACATCCACAAAAGCCTGGAGGCGATCAACCGGCGCTATCAGGAGGGGCTGGCGGCGGCTTTATCCAAGGCCGGCGTGGAAGTTGTCCAGGGCCGCGAGATCATCTGGAACCAGAAGGTCGCCCAGGCCGAGGGGCGCCGCTTGGCTGAGGCGGGATGCGATCTCACGATCTGCAACTACGCGATCTGGTGCTATCCGCACCTGACCGCCGTGGCGACCGCGTTTGCGCCCGGCCCGTTCCTGCTGTTCTGCAACGTCCATCCCTCGGAGCCGGGCATGGTCGGGATGCTGGCGGCGGCCGGCACGCTTGCGCAGGTCGACCGTCCGCACACCCGGGTCTGGGGGCGGATCGAGGAGAAGGCCGTGCTGGCGAAGGTGATGGCTTTTGTCAAGGCCGCCGGCGCCCTGTCCCAGCTCAAGGGGCAGACCTACGGCCTGTTCGGCGGCCGGCCGCTGGGCATGTACACTGCGGTTTCCAATCTTGACCAGTGGCAGAAGATGTTCGGACTCGACGTCGAACACATCGAACAGGAGGACGTGGTTCGCTACGCCAAGAAGGCCGACGCGAAGAAGGTGGACCGGGCCCTGGGCTGGCTGGAGAAACACGTGGGGCATATCGCCTATGACGGCAAGGGGTTGACCCCCGAGAAGCTGAAGCTCCAGATCCGGTCGTACTACGCCTATCGCCAGATCATCGCCGAGCGCGGGCTGGACTTTGTCGGGACCAAGGCGCACGGCGATCTGACGGACACGTTCGTGACGGTGGATATCGCCGAGGCGTTCCTGAACGATCCCTACGACTGGGACGGACCGCACGAGCCGATCGTGGCCGCGACCGAGGCGGACATGGACGCGGCGCTGACCATGCAGCTCTTCAAGCTGATCAGCGGCGAGCCGGTGCTGTTCTCCGACGTACGGCACTACGATGCGGACGACGACGTCTGGTACTTCTCCAACTCCGGCACGCACGCCACGTATTTCGCGGGGCGCTCGAACGATCCGGCGAAGAACCTCAAGCACGTGTCGTTCTTCCCCGAGGCGTCCTGCTATCCGGCCGGCGGCGCGTCGGTGCACCACTTCGCCGCGCCGGGCAAGGTGACGCTGGCGCGGCTGGCGCGCAAGGACGGGCGGTACTGGATGGCCGTCGTACCGGGCGAGATCGTGCAGTTCCCGCGGAAGGTCATGGTGGCGAAGGGCAAGACCGTCACGCCGGAATGGCCGATCGCCTTCACGCGACTGGAATGCACGGCGGACCGCTTCCTGTCACGCTTCCCCTGCAATCATATCCACGGCTGCTATGGCGACTGGACGGCTGAACTCCGACACATCGGCGATCTTCTGGGGATAGAAACCGTGCTTTTCGACGGGCGAAAAGCTTTGTGAATTTGCCCGGTCAATAATGAAATCAATTTCTTGTCAACCATTCTATCGGAGAATCGGGAACTATGACTGAGCCAATCAAGGCGTTTGCGGAGCGCCTGACGCCGTTGAACCGCATTCTGGACTTGAGTGCCGACGGATGGGCCGTGTGGTGTTGCGCGCCGATCTACGGGCCGGACGGGAAGGTCCATGTCTTCTTCACGCGGACACCGAAGAATATTCACACGTGGATGACTCAGGGGGAGATTGCGCATGCCACCGCCGACCGTCCCGAGGGGCCATATACCGTGCACGGAACCGTTATCAAGGGGCGAGGGCCGGGATATTGGGATCGTGACGGCTTGATCAACCCCAGAATCTACAAGGTTGATGACAGGTATGCGCTATTCTACATGAGCGTAGGAGACGTGAGCCTCCCGGAGCACGACAGAGACCACGGGTCGGGGATTGGGTTGTGCCTTTCATCCGACCTGTGGCATTGGACCTATGCAAACGGGGGGGAACGGGTTTTGAGTCCGTCCGATGATCCTGACGCGTGGGACCACGGCCGGTGCGACAATCCGTCTTTTGTCAAGCACCCCACCACCGGCGAATACTGGCTTTACTATTCGGGAGGGCGTCACCAATATTCGCCGAGTGAACCCCGGGGCATATGCGACAGCACCGGGCTGGCGCATTCAAGAACACTGGAGGGACCCTATGTGCGGATGTTCAATCATCCGGTCATTGATTCCACGCCAATGCTGAGCCGGGCGGGGCGGAAGGGGCTTGAACTCCGAGGTTTCGAAGATCCTCATGTGTGGATTGAGAACGGCAGATACTGCATGCTGAATCATGATATGGTCTATGGTCTGGGATTAGACGGCGGTTGGTATTTCGAGAGCGACGACGGCATTCATTGGAGTGATCCGGTCAAGGGCTACTATGGGGGAAGTCACTACTGGAACGAACCCGGACATGTGGAAACGCCCTTGGTATTGCGGGCCGCCTCGGGAGCCGCGGACTATCTTTTCGTTAACCGGGATACGGCCGAACGGGCCACCGGGTTTGTGTTCAAGATCAAGCAGAAAGCTGAAATGATCTGTCCCTTACTCCGTGCCTTACTCCGGTCCGGAGCATCTCCCGCGCGCGGGTCAACCGCGTGCTGAAGGTCTTCAGGTTGCAGCCTATTGTTGTGCCATCGCCGACTTTACATGCGCCAGTATCCCTGCATGATGAAGTTGATCTTGAACATCAACATGGAGTCATCATGGAAAGAATCACCATGGTCGAGTTTCGACGCAATGCGAGCTCCGCCCTTCGCAAGGTCATGCAGGGGCAGAGCATCCTGCTGACGTATCGCGGCAAGCCCGTGGTACGCCTCGAGCCGGTCGCGACCGATCCGGTGCGCGAGGACGACCCGATCTACGGTCTCGCAGCGCGCGCCGAGCCGGGCGGAGAGTCTATGACGAACGAGCAGATCGACGAGGCCGTGTATGGCCCTTGAGCTCTTCGCGGACACCAGCGGCTTCTACGCGCTTCTCGTCGCCGGCGACGAGAAGCATGCCGCAGCCGCCCGGCGCATGGAGCAGGCCGCGCGGAGCCGCGAGCGCATTGTCACGCCCGATTACGTCCTCGACGAGACCGCGACACTGCTCAAGGTGCGCGGCTTTCCTCGGGCGGCCCGGACGCTGTTCGAGGTCGCGCTCAAGTCGGAGGCCTGCGCGATCGTATGGATG
>JAQBFL010000025.1:0-7032 GCA_032123415.1 bacterium
GTAGTCCACGCCATCGACCTCGCCGGGGCGCGGCGCGCGAGTGTTGTAGAGCACAACCTTTCCGAGACGCCCCGCGATCGCGGGAAAGAACTTGCGCAGCGCCGCATGAAGCGGGCCCTTGCCGATGCACGACGGCCCCGAAAGAATGACCAACCTTCCCATAACTCATCCTTTCCTAGCCCATCGGCGCCCGCGCTTCCACCGTCCGGTCGCGGCCGGCCAGGTCGGGCCGCACCCGCACGTCCACAAATCCCAGCGTCGTCAGCATCTCCGCCACGACGGCGCCCTGCCCCATGTCGATTTCCAGGAACAGCATTCCCCCCGGACGCAGCGCCATGGGCGCATCGGCAATGACCAGGCGGATATGATCGAGCCCATCCTCCCCGCCGTCAAGCGCCTGGCGAGGCTCCCAGTCGCGCACGTGGCGCGGCAACGCCGCGTACTCGCCCGTGGTGACGTAGGGCAGGTTCGCCACGATCACCGCCAGGGATTCCGGTTCCGCCACGTCGCACAACTCGCCCTCGCGAAAATCGATCCGGTCCAGGACCCCATGGCGCCCGGCATTCTCCGCGGCCAGCGCGATGGCCTCGCCGCTGACGTCCACGGCCAGGATGCGGGACTCCGGCCGCGCCAGCGCCAGGCTGACCGCAATGCAACCGCTGCCCGTGCCGACATCGGCCGCCAGCACCGGCCCATCCTCCCAAGCCCGCCCGCACTCCAGCACGCGCTCCACCAGCAGCTCCGTCTCCGGCCGCGGAATCAGGGCGCGACGGTCGACCTTGAACGGCCGCCCCATGAAGTCCCATTCCCCCAGAATGTACTGCACCGGCTCGCCCGCCGCCGCCCGCTTCATCCCCCGGCGCATGGCCGACAGCTTCTTCTCCCCAAGCTCCTCGCTCCCGCGGAAATGCAGGTCCGGCGGGTTGCACCCCAGCAGGCGGCACATCAGCAGATCCGCCGTGCGCCGCGGTTCCTCCGCCGCGCGTCCGGCGAGGAACTCCGCCGCGGCGTTCACGATGCCGCGCACCGATCTGTCCGCTGGTTCCGTCATGATCCCACCCCCCGATCGCCCCCGCGTTCCAGTTCCGCCCGCATGCGCTGCTCGACATCGTGATCCCTCAGCGCGTCAAGCAGTCCGCCAAGGTTCCCTTCGACAAAACGGTCAAGGCTGTACAGCGTGACGTTGATGCGGTGATCCGTCACGCGGTTCTGCGGAAAATTGTACGTGCGGATGCGCTGGCTCCGATCCCCCGAGCCGATCAGCGTGCGCCGCGTCACCCCCATTCTCGCGGCCTCTTCCTGTCGGCGAACATCCAGCAGCCGCGCCTTCAGCACGTTCATGGCCTTCTCCCGGTTGCGATGCTGCGACCGCTCGTCCTGGCACTGCACCACAATGCCCGTCGGCAAATGGGTCACGCGGATGGCCGAGTACGTGGTGTTGACGCCCTGTCCGCCCGGCCCGGAGGAACAGAAAATGTCCACGCGCACTTCGTCCGCGGGAATCTGGATATCGTCCTCTTCCTTGGCTTCGGGGAAGACGCCCACCGTCGCCGCCGAGGTATGGATGCGCCCGGCCGACTCGGTCACGGGCACCCGCTGGACGCGATGGCCGCCGCTCTCGAAGCGCAGCACGCCGAAGGCTCCCTCGCCCTCGACCATGAAGACCGCCTCCCGCAAGCCGCCCATTTCGCCCGGGCTGCTGTCGAGCACGCCGATTTTCCAGCCGCGGCCCTCGCAGTAGCGATTGTACATGCGGAAGAGATCGCCCGCGAACAGCGCCGCCTCATCCCCGCCGGTTCCGGCGCGGATTTCGATGACCGCGTTGCGCGCGGCATCGGGGTCCGGCGGCAGCAACGCCACGCGCAGCTCGCGCTCAAGCTCGGGCAGCGCCGCCTCCAGTTCCGCGAGCTCCGCCCGCGCCATGGCCGCGAGATCAGGGTCCGCGTCGTCGTCCGCCATGGCCCCGTTCTCGGCGATGCGCTTCACCGCATCCAGGTAGGCCAGGGCCTTGCCTTCGATACGCTTGAGCGTCGAATGTTCGCGCAGCAACTCGCGGTAGCGGCTTTGCTTCGCCGCGGTGGCGGGGTCCGACAGCATGGCCTCGACCACGGGCAACCGCTCCAGGACACGCTCGATCTGTACGCGCTCGATCATGTTGACGCTCGCGCTCCGCCCCAGCGCACCGGCGCACCGACGGCGCAAAAAGGGCCAGAAAGCAACCGTGTGCGTTCTGGCCCCATTCTGACGCTACTTCTTCTGGCCGTAGCGCTTGCGGAACTGCTCGACGCGACCTTCCGCGTCGATGAACGACGTCTGCCCCGTGTAGAACGGATGGCAGGCCGAACACGTGTTGACGCTCACTTCCTTGGCCGTCGACCGCGTCTCGATCGTGTTGCCGCAGGCGCAGACCACCTTCGCGGGACCATACTGAGGATGGATGTCTTTCTTCATGTCTCTTTCTTCTCCGGTATCCAAAATGGCAGGCAATCATAGCCCCCCATCGCCCCGAATGCAAGACCGTTCTTTTCCCCGGTCGCCACGGTGTAGACGCGGGCGAAAGCGGTGCCGACCACGATGGCCGGCAGTAGAACCAACGCGATTGCGCTCAGCACCTTTTTACGCGACCATCTACTCATAGCCGTCGCCTCTTGTCTTTGGACCCTTTGGGGCGGCCGCGCTTCTTCTTCTCGGGTTCAGGCTCGGGCGCGGACGGAGTGGCGGTTGCTTTCCCCTTGGAAGGCCGTTTCTTCCGGGCCGCGGGTTGCTTTCGCGGCGCCGCCTTCTTCTTGGCGACCGCGGCCCTTCTTGCGGTAACCGGCTTGGGGGGCGCGGAATCGAGCTCGATGCCGAAGACGTCCTTGAGATCGGCGTCGCCAAGGGTGACGGCGTCCTGGGTTCCGGCGCCGGAGGTGACGTCGGAGGCGACGGCGTGATCGACAAGCCGGCTTTGGTCCGCGCCGCGGAGCGTGAAGAGCAACTCGGGATGTTCGTCGAGCCGCGCACCGACGCCGTAAAGCACCGCGGCCACATGCTTGCACATCGTGGCCCAGTCGGGGCAGGAACAATTCAGTTTGATCTCGTTGGGCGACGGAAAGAGTCCGGACTCCTTGCGGGTCATGACGCCCATGACGTGGTCGGAAAGTCTGCCCGAAAGCAGCTCGAGCAAGGAGCCGATTTGTCCGGCGCACTCCTTGCAGAGCTGCTTCCACTTCGGGGCCGGCACGGGACGAATCTCGATCTTGACGGTGTAGAGTTCGGAACCGGCGACCTTGGCTTCGATCGCGCCGGCCTTGATGGCGAGGTGCAGTACGGAGCCGTTTCGCACATAGGACCGGCCGCGCGGCAGGCGGTTCGAGTAGTCCATGTAGGATTCGAGATTGTCGCACCAGGCTTTGCCCCAGAACGTCGAGGCGATCGTGCGGCCCTGGAGTTGAATGGGCTGCAGCACGGTCCCCTTCTTTTCGAGCGTCTTCAGCTTCTTGGCGGCCTGTGCCTTGCGCTGGGCCACCGGTACGTAAGGCCGGAACCCGTAATAGTCGCGTCTTCCCCAGCTCATCGTCGGCGTCCTCCTAGGCGTCCGTCGTCGCGGCCTTGTGTATATCCAATGCGACGAACCGAAGCAATTCTTTGTTGTCCATTTCCGTCAAGAGCTTCTCCGTCCCTCCCGCATCGAGCACGTCGCGGGCCAGCGAGAGCTTGGCGTCGATCATCTCGTCGATCCGCTCCTCGATGGTGCCTTCGCACACGAACTTATGCACGAGGACGTTCTTCTTCTGTCCGATGCGGAAGGCGCGGTCGGTGGCCTGGTTTTCCACGGCGGGATTCCACCAGCGGTCGAAGTGAACGACGTGGGCCGCCTCGGTCAGGTTGAGCCCGCTGCCACCGGCCTTGTGGGTCAGAACGAAGAAAGGCGGCCCATCCTCGCGCTGAAAGGACTGCACCAGCTTGCGTCGTTCGCCGACGGGCGTTCCGCCGTGCAGGACCAGCCCCGTGCGGCCGAACACGCCGGCCAGATGGGCGGCAAGCGGAGCCGTCATCTCCTGGAACTGCGTGAAGACCAGGGCCTTCTCTTGACGCTCGGCGATCTCTCCCGCCAACTCGGCGAGGCGGAGGAACTTGCCGCTGGCCTCGGGGTCATAAACGCCATCGCGCAGCCAATGCGAAGGGTGGTTGCAGATCTGCTTGAAACGCATGATAAACGCAAGCACCAGACCGCGGCGGCGGATGCCGTCCGTGCCTTCGATCTGAACGGCCAGATCGCGCACGGACTGCTCGTAGAGCGCGGCTTGCGGTTTCGAGAGGCCGCACCAGGCCTTGACCTCGGTCTTGTCGGGCAGGTCGTCGATGACGCGCCTGTCGGTCTTCATACGGCGCAGGATATAGGGTTTCACGAGCGACCGGATCGATCCGATGACGGCGGGATCGTCGGCGCGCTTGGCAAGGCGGCCGAAGGCCTTGGCGGAGCCGAGCAGCCCGGGATTGAGGAAGTCGAAGAGCGACCAGAGATCACCGAGGCGGTTCTCGATGGGCGTGCCGGTAAGGGCCAGTCGCTGGCGGGCCTTGAGCTGCTTGACGGCGCGGGTCTGGCGGGCGGCGGGATTCTTCACGGCTTGCGCCTCGTCGAGGGCGACGAGTTCCCACTCGACGGCGCGCAGTTTTTCCCAACGGGCCGCCATGCCATAGGTCGTCAAGGCGAGATCGCAATCTCTCGCCGCCTCGGCGGGGTTGCCCAGCGCGCGCTTCCAGGCGTCGCCCGCCATCTCGGAGGGATGGAGGATGCGATAGCGCAGGCCGGGGGCGAAGCGTTCCAGTTCGGCGCGCCAGTTGGCGAGCAGGGAGGCGGGCGCGAGCAGAAGTCCTGGGCGCCAACTGCCTTCGGCGGCGGCGGGCTTGTGCAGCAGCATGGCAATCACCTGGATGGTCTTGCCGAGGCCCATGTCATCGGCAAGACAGGCGCCGAGGCCAAGCTCGCGCATGAAGGAGAGCCATGCCACGCCGGTCTTCTGGTAGGGCCGCAACTCCGCGAGGAGTCCCGGGATGTTCTCGATCCGTTCCAGACAGGCGGGATCGCGCAGCGCGGCAAGGGTCTGCTCCAGCCAGGCGCCGGGAGCCAGCCCCATCCACTCGGGGGTGGCCGCGCCACCCGCGTCGCCGCCCTTCGTGTCGACGCCCGACAGCAGACGCAGGCTCGCGGCCAGCGACAGGCCGTCGGGCGACTCCGTGCGCGTCCGGTCCCAGAACGCCAGCGCGGCCTTGAGCTTCTCCGGATCGGCTTCGACCCATTGTCCGCGAATCAGAGCCAGCCCGTCGGTGGCGGCAAGGAGCTGCCGGACTTCCTCGGGGGTGAGCGGTTCCCCGTCGATCGCCACAACCGACCGGTAGGAAAGAAGTGCGTCCAGCCCCATGCCCGACTCCTTCTTCTCGCCGACGACGACGCTGACGGAAGGGCGGGGCGGGCGGTTGTTCTTCCAGAAGTCCGGCACCCGCACGCGCACGCCGCCGGCCTCCATCAGGGGAATGTCGCGCAAAAAGCGAACGGCTTGACTCGTGGACCAGGCCAGGGGTTGGTACAATGCCGCCGTGGCGACAAGTTCCTTAACGAGAGCGCTTTTCTCGGCAGCGGCCTGTACGGGGGAAAGCAGATGGACAAGGGCCGCGCGGTTCTTCTCCCCGGCATAGTCGCGAAGGGCCTGACCAAGCGGGCGGTGCTGGACCTGGCCGTGCGTGCCGACTCCGGTGGCATAGGTGGCGAGAAACGCGAAAGGGCGCGATTCGTCCTTCTTGTTCAGCGCGAGATGAAAACAGACGCGCCCCACCATGCGCCAGGCCGGATGCAACGAGCGAAGGAATTCGGCGGGCCCCTGGGCATGCGCAACGGCTTTCGCGCGGACGTGGCTATCCAGCGCCGTCCAGAGGTCGGACAGGACCTCGGGCGAAAGGTACTCGAGACCGCGCATCGGCGGCGCGCACAGCGTCATCTCGGCCCGCGTGGCGGCGTCTGGAGGCTCAACGGCCCGTGTGCCGATCTCGGATTCGGGATGGCGGCAGAGGGCTTCCAGGTAACGATGGGCAAACGAGCGCCAATACGCCGCGACGGACGGCAAAGGGGACTCGAACTCGCGCGAGGCCAGATGCAGGAGCACCCCAACCGCGCCGGCGGCCCATGCCGCGTCCGTGCGAGCGACCGCCTCGGCCACGGGCCACGCCTCGCCACCCGCCGGCTCCCAGAGCAGGTGGCCGCGCGGACTGATGACCAGTGCGGGTTGATCGGGCATGGCGGGCTAGTATAGGGTGGCGGGGCGCGATTTCAAGTGCTACATTGCCGGCGTGAGCCGTCGGGGTCTGCCTGCTCGCCGCCTGTCTGCGGTACATCTTCGCGCATCGTCGTTGTGCTTGCATTTTCGACGCCGGAGTCCTACGGTTTTCGTCACCGGGAGGCCTACCGCATCCTGACGAGTGTTCAGTGAAGGCCGAAGGATGCGGCAGGGAGGCTCCGTGCGTGGCCGCGCGGGCGGACTCCCGACATTGAGGTCTACAGGACAGACGTTGGCCGGAGGAGAGATAACGGCAAGACCAAAGGAAATCGTGATCCGTTCGCGTCGCCGTTCTCGTCGGCCGGAAAGAGGAAGAATCGGTTAACGAGAACGGCGACGAGAACGGTTGACGAGTGAGCAAGCGCGAACCAGGGTCAGTCCTTCCGACGCAGCTTGGGCCGGGCAGAGCGCCGAAGCGGCCGCGGTCTTGACTTGCCGTGCGGAAGGGGCAATCATTGGCGTCAGAGAACGAGCGGCCAACATCGCGTCGCCTATCGCCGCTGGCGCGGCTCAGGCTGAACGCCAGACGTTGTGCCCTGTAGGATGAATCAATTCGCCGCAGACACCTGTTGACACCGCTGGGACACTCTGCTATCGGACGAACTCCAAGTGCCGTCGCCATGAAACTCGTGAACTTCGCCAGTTTCGACCCCATACAGCAGGAGCGAGGCATTCGTGGTCCCTCCAGATTCGGTTGACGAAACACTCAGCCCTCAGG
>JAQBFL010000026.1:0-3243 GCA_032123415.1 bacterium
GCACAATAGCGGCGGACGGACGGGGGAAGAAAAACAGAAGGGAGAACGCAGGCATTGGAGGTGCACCACGAAGAGCTCGAAGGACGCGAAGGGGGGAGGAGGGCGAGACGATGATGCCGGTATGGGTGTTGCGCGAGGCGGAAAATTCGAGTTGCTGGAAATCAGCCGGGCTTGTGCGCGGGCCGTTCGAGCAGCGGGCAGGCGGAGCATTCGATGTTCGTGATGGCGCAGCGGTGGAGGTCGCAAGTGACGTTGCGGCCCTGGAGGGCGAGGGCGATGCGCTGGAGCTTTTGCTTGGTCATGCCCTTGAGCAGGACGACGTCGCCGGGACGCAGGCGTTCGCACAGCATCCCGATCGTTTGGAGCACCCCCCGCCCGCCGTCCACGAAGTTCGCGCGGGAGAAGCCGGCTTTGGCCGCGCCGATGGCATAGGTCTTCCGGTGTTCGCCGATGCAGATCGCGAGGTCAGCGATGCGGCCGATGCGTTCGCCGATAGCGCGGTAGTGCGGGTATTGGCTGCCGATGGCCTCTGAGATCTCGCCGATGACGACGATACGGCGCTGCGCGGGAAATTCGGCGAATGTGTCGAGGGCGGTCTCGATGGTTTCGCGTGTGGATTTGAACTCGTCGCGCAGGAGGGTGATTCCACCGTCGAGGCGCTCGACGCGCAGGCGCATGTCGTGCGGTTCGACCGTGGCGAGGCGCGCGACGATCTGCGGGATCGGAATGTTTTCGTGCAGCGCAACGGCGGCTGCGGCGAGGTGGGAGTAGATCTGGTGTCGGCCGATGTGCCGTGTGCGAACTTCCTTTCGCGCATCGTGCGCGACGAGGGTGAAGCTGATTGTTCCGTCTGCCTCGCGGTGGATGTCCTCCGCACGCACGTCGTTCTCCGGGCCGAGGCCGAAGAAGACTTTCTTCACGTTCGTCTGTTCCGCCATCCATCGGACGTGCGGATCGTCGCCGTTGAAGAAGGCGGTGCCGTGCGGCGGGAGCGCCAGCACCAGCTTCAGCTTCTCGGCGCGCGTGGCCTCGAGTGTGCGGAACGTGCGGTTGTGTTCGCTGCCGATGCAGGTCACGACGGCGATGTCGGGGCGGATCAACCGTGCGTATGTCTCGATCTGTCCGGAACCCTCGATGGCCGTTTCGATCACGCGGTGCCGTTCGCCCGGGCGGATGGCCAGCAGGTGCGAGGCGATGTGGCGGCCTGCGTTGTAGCCGAGCAGCCAGTCGTTGCGGCAGCCGAGCGCTGCGCCGAGTGCGCCCGCCGTCGTGGTCTTGCCGAACGATCCGGTGACTGCGACGACGCGCGTGCGCGTCGCGAGTGTCCGGCGGTAGAGGGCGGCCAGGTTCCAGTAGGCGGACTGGAGAATGAACGAGCGGGTGCTGCGCGGTCCGGTCCGCAGAGGTGGAAGCGGGAAGATCATGGGGCGGCTTCCGTGGCTTCGGCTCCGGATTCCGCGTCGGACTTCACGGTCGCGCGGTTGAGCATGGGGCAGACGTCGCATTCGATCTTTTTGATGTCACATCGGTAGATGTCGCAGCGGACTTCGCGCCCCATGAGCTGGAGGGTGACGCGTTGCAGCTTCTGGTTGTCGCGGCCCTTGATCAGCACGAGATCGCCCGGCCTGAGTTCAGCGCGGAGAAGTTCTGCGGCGCGGATGACGCTGGTGTCGGCATTCACAAACCGATCGCGGGGCAGGCCCGCCCGCTCGGATTCGGCTGCGTAGCGCCGGTGCATGCGGCCGACGTGCACGCCGAAGTCGATGAAGCCGGCGAAGCGGCGGCCCAATTCGCGGTAGAGCGGGCCCTGGCTGCCGGGTGGCTCGGAGATTTCGCCGAGGACGACGATGCGGCGCTGCGCCGGCATTTCCGCAAGCGTGTCGAGGGCGGTTTCGATGGTCTCGAAGGAGGACTTCGCTTCGTCGCTCAGGATGGTGACGCCGCTTTCGAGCCGAATCGTGTTGAGGCGCTGCTCCTGCGGTCGCGCGGCTTCGAGTCCGGCGACAATGTTCGCATACGGGATGTGTTCCTCGTTCGCAACGGCCGCGGCCGCGAGCAGCGAATAAATTTGGTGGCGGCCAAAGAACTTGCTGCGCACCTCGTGATGCTTTCCCCCCAGACACAGCGTGAACAGGAGCCGGCCCTCGTCATCGCGCCGGATGTTTTCGGCGCGGACTCCGTTGTCGGGGCCGACGCCGTAGAACACGATGCGCGCACGGGTCTGCGTGGCCATCCAGAGCACATTCGGGTCGTCGCCGTTCAGCACGGCGAGCCCCTCCGGCTTCAGCACGCGCAGCATGTGCGCCTTCTCGTCGCGTGTTCGTTCGAGCGTGCCGAAGGAGAGATGGTGTTCGCTGCCGATGGCCGTCACCACGGCGATGTCGGGGCGGATCAGGCCGGCATAGGCCGCCATCTGGTCCGGTCCCTCAATGCCGACTTCGATGACCCGATACCGATCACCGGGGCGGATCTTGAATACGCTGCGCGCGACCATGCGGCCCGCGTTATAAATCAGCTTTCGATGCTCCCGGCAGTCGAGCGCGCTGACGAGCGCGCCGGCGGTGGTGGATTTGCCAAAGGAGCCGGTTAGGCCCACGACGCGCGTTCGCGGAACGATCAGGCGGCGATAAAGGCACGCAAGATTCCAATAGATGAACTGGAACGCCCTCGCCAAGAGCCTCTTCGAGGCCTTTCGTCGATAGGTTGGCATCGGTGCCAGAAGTTTCTTCACGCGTGTCGCATCTCCATCTGCAAAGCCGGATCGCCCGCTGAACTGAGCCTGAGATTTCCAGTGCTTGGAAAGCACCGCAAGGTGGTTTTCCAAACCATGGATAAGAAATCGCTTTCCGGCGGTACAGGCACACGCTCGTTGAGACCGCCCTGAAACATCGTTTTCATGGTGGAGATCATGCGGAAAGCTGGCGAGAAGGTCAAGATCGGGTACAAACCCACTTTCGTTTGCAGGGTGTCAATCTACAGCCGGACGGGACAGCACCCATTGGATCACGAGAAACTTGACGTCTACCAGATCGAGCTGCAGTTCAGGTCAGGGAAGACCAAGTTCGATATGCGATCGAGGACGACGACGAGGACGAGGACGAAAACGATGGCCGCGAAAGCCCGTCGGTCTGAGAGGTACGGCCTCGCTAGAGTAAAGGGGATACCCAGTTCTTTGAGATTCATCGTTTTGGGTGCGGGATGGCGCCTGCCCGTGCCGGGCACGGCAGGCAAACCGCGCAGAAA
>JAQBFL010000027.1:0-2704 GCA_032123415.1 bacterium
CCCGCCTGCGCGTTTCGTATGGCCGCATCGATGTCTTCGGGGCCTTCGGCACCGCCGCCGGCCAGTTCAAGTCGCCGCGCGGACTCGTGGTCGGCAACGGCGTCCTGTATGTCACGGACAGCGCCAACCACCGCGTCCAGCAGTGCGCGCTCTCCACGACGAACTGGAGCGTGATCTCCGAACCGACCAACAGCACATCGGCCGGCTCGGCGTTGGGCCAGTTCAACCAGCCTTACGGCATCGACCTGGACAGGGACGACAATCTCTGGATCGCCGATTCGGGCAACAACCGAATCCAGCAAAGAACGCCGGCGCCGAATTGGACCGCCTGGGGCGGCCAGGGAACGACGCTGGGCAAGTTCAACATCCCCTACGACGTGGCGATCGACACCAACGGCCTGGCCTACGCGAGCGACCACCACAACTCGCGCGTGCAGAGGCTTGATCCGACGTCCTCGACCTGGACGGACTTCATCCCGAATGGCCCGCCCGAACCGGCCGCCCGCTTCCCCATCGGCATCGCCTTCGACACGAATCAAAATATGTATGTCTCCGATTCCGACGCATCGCTCGGCGTCACGCGCATCCGCCGCTTTGACGCAACGGACGGGGCGCTGCTGTCCGACATCTCGACCGGGGACGAGGCGACCGGCGAGCCGGACGATCCGGCCGGCATCGCCTGCTTCGTCGACGACAACACCAACACCTTCCTGCTGGCCGTGTCGCGCGAGAGCGGACGCCTCGATAAGTGCGACATCACGGATCCGCTCTACCCCGCCTGGACCAACATCGTGCCCGCCGGCGTGTTTAACCGCCCGCATGACGTGGCCATCGACACCAACGGCAACGTGTACGTGGCGGACACGGATAACCACCGCATCGTGCGCTTGCCCGGCCTGTTCACCAACGGGGTCACGCTGGTCAGGAAGGCAATCCACACGGCCCCCGCGCCTGCGCTGGATCTGTTCCTGACCGTCGAGCAGCCGATCGAGAACAAGGACTGGCGCGTCGTGCGCTGGCAAAGCATGACCGAGCGCATCTACACGCTGTCCGTCTCGACGGATCTGGTCTCGACAACGTGGTCCCCCATTGTCGGCCAGACCGATCTGCCCGGCTCGGGCAGCGAGATGCGCTTCACAAACACCGTCCCGCTCGAGTCTTCGGAATTCTACCGCCTGAATGTCAGGGACGCGGACTAACGGGGAGCATGGACGGAATGAACAAGACGGCGCTCGATTTTCTCAAGGATCTTCTCAGCAAACCAACCCCCTCCGGCTATGAAGGCCCCGGACAGAACGTGGTCGCGGCCTACATGCGGAACTACGCCGAGACCGTCCGCACGGATATCCACGGCAACGTGCACGGCATCCTGAACCCCGGCGGCAAGTACCGCGTGATGCTCGCCGGACACTGCGACGAGATCGGCCTGCTCGTCATGCACATCGACGACAAGGGGATGATCTTTTTCTCCTGCGTCGGCGGGATCAACCTCGCCCTCCTCCAGGGCGAGCGCGTCGTGGTGCACGGCACCGGCGGCGACGTTCCCGGTGTGATCGGTGTGAAGCCGATCCACTTGATGGACCCCAAGGACCGCGATGGCAAAACGGTCAAGGCTCACGAGTTGTGGATCGATATCGGCGCCAAGAACAAGAAAGACGCCATGAAAGTCGTGCTGCCTGGGGACGTGGTCACGGTGGCGGCGGGGTGGACCGAGCTGCGCAACGGCAAGGTGGCTTGCCGCGGATTCGATGACCGCGTGGGCGCCTTTATCGTGGCCGACGTGCTGCGCCTGCTCAAGGACCGCAAGCTGCACGTGGCCGTCCATGCCGTAAGCACCGTGCAGGAGGAAATCGGCCTGCGTGGGGCGCACACCGCGGCCTACGGCGTCGACCCACTTGTCGGCATCGCCGTGGACGTCACCTTCGCCACCGACCAGCCGGACGTGGACGTCAAGCTTGTCGGCGAGGCGAAGCTCGGCGGCGGCCCCGTCCTGCACCGCGGACCGAACTTCCATCACGGCCTGCTCGATGGGATCGTCAAGACCTCGAAGAAGCTGAAGATGAAGACCCAGATGCAGCCCATACCGCGCGGCAGCGGCACGGACGCCAACGCCATTCAGCTCTGCCGGGCGGGCGCGGCCGCCGCGCTGGTCAGCGTGCCCACGCGCTATATCCACTCCCCCGTCGAGGTCGTCGAGCTTGACGACGTAAAGGCCACCGTGGAGCTGATCACCGAGTTCATCGCGGGCCTTAAGGGCTCCGAGCGGTATACTCCGTGACCCGAACAGCGCCAGAGTCTCTGGCCTGGTCCCTGCGGAGCCCCCGCGTCGTGGCGTTGGCACTGATGCTGGCCGTCGCGATATGTGCCATGTGGATCGACTGGCCGGATGAAGATGAGGCCCTGCCCGACCCCGCCAGGGCGCTGCACGAAACCGCGCGGCCCGACGCCCCGCAACCCCGCATGATCGAGGTCACCATGCACGATCCGCTGGGCCGGATCGTTCTGCCCGCGCGGGCTTCTTCCGCCGTGACGGAACCCGAGGCCATTCCGGGTTCGATGGGCAACGTGATGGGCGCCTCGGCCACCGCCCCCTCCTTCTTACCCCCGAGACGGCTCAGAACCGGCCCGGTTCGCGGATCGGCGACAGATGAGGACGAGGACAGTGAGTCGCCAGGATCGCCGTCGGCACCCACACCCAGCGGTT
>JAQBFL010000028.1:0-3494 GCA_032123415.1 bacterium
CGCCTGCTGCCCGGGGACATGACGATCGCCATGATGCCCAAGGAGTCCTTCGACACGTACCGGCGTTTGATCAACCGGCCGGCGACCCGCAAACGCAAGATCGTCGTGTCCGGCGATTCCCTCGCAGCCATCGACATTGCCGCGGCGCTGACAGAGCGATCCGAGCGGGTCATCCTGGTCGATCCCGACGCGGCGCACGGCCGCACCGCGGCCGCCCGGTTGAGCGACGTGGAAGTCCTGCACGGCGATTGCACGGATTCGGACATGCTTCGCGAAATCCACATGAAGTCCGTGGACTTCTTCATCGCGGCCGGCAGGGACATGGAGGACAACATCATGTCTTCGCTGCTCGCGAAGGCGGAGGGCGCCGCGGAGACGATCGCCGTGCGCAACGACGATCGCCATACCGAGTTCTTCCATGCGATGGGCATCGACCATGTGATCAACCCTCGCGCCATCGCGTTGCAGCGGATCGTCGAGAACATCCAGGTGATCCCGGCGGGCGCCCTCCAGCGGCTGAAGAAGGTGGATCTGGACGTCGTGCGCATTGTGGTGAGTCCGAACAGCCCGGCGGTGGGCAAGACGCTGGCGCAATTGGACGCCCACTTCCGCAAGGAGCTCATCGTGGGCGCGCTCATGCGCAACGAAAAGGTCGTGATCCCGCGCGGCGACACGCGGATCGAGAATGGGGATGAAGTGCTGATTCTCGGACGCAGGCGCAGCCTCTCGATGGTGAACAAGATCTTTAAGGCCGGCCTGCGGGTCTGAACCCCCGCGGCGCACGCATGACGGTGACATATTGAATCATAGAGCGATCATCCATGCGATCGGGAAGTTGTTCCAGGTGATGGCGCTTGTGCTGCTGGCGCCGCTGGGCATCGCCTGGTTCGATGCCCAGGGCGACGCGCTGCACCACCTGCTCGACCCGCGCATGTCGGGGTTCGTGCTGGCCATCGTCACATTCGCGCTGACCGGAAGCGAGATGGTGCGGCGGTGCCGGGCGGATCGGGATCAGGTCGGGGTGCGCGAGGGGTTCGCCATCGTCACGTTCGGGTGGGCGGCGATCGCGCTGATCGGGACGCTGCCGCTGTTCGTGTTCATGCTGGCCACACCCGGCGTCACGTCCGCGACGCGGATCTTTCCCATTTTCACCGACGCATTCTTCGAGATCATGAGCGGATTCACGACGACCGGCGCCAGCGTGATTGCGGACGTCGAGTCCCTGCCCCGCGGCATCCTGTTCTGGCGCAGCCTGACGCACTGGCTCGGGGGCATGGGCATCGTCACGCTGGCCCTGGCCCTGTTTCCGGCCTTCGGGGTGGCCGCTTACCAGATCTTTCGGGGTGAAGTCCCCGGACCGTCGAAGGACCGCCTGAGACCGCGTCTGGCGCAGACGGCCGTCGTGTTGTGGGGCGTCTACGCGCTGCTGACCGCGGTGCAAACCGCCTTGCTTACGGCCGGAGGGATGTCGCTTTTCGACAGTTTGTGCCATTCGTTCGGCACGATGGCGACCGGCGGGTTCTCCACACGCAACGCCTCGATCGGGGCGTACGACAATGCGTACTTCGAATGGGTCGTGATTCTGTTCATGTTCCTGGCCGGAGTGAACTTCATCGTCCACTACCGGCTTCTCTTCCGGCACGACGTCGGCGTATTGCGCACGAACCGAGAACTCCATTTCTACGGCGGCGTGCTCGTCTGCGCGGCGATCTTCGGTTTCATTGTGCTCCACACACAGGGCGTGCTGCCCGTCGAGGATGTCCGGCGCCACTTCACGGCGGCGCCCGTTTCGGAAAGCCGCCTGCAGGAGCTTGTGGAGGCCGAACAGGCGAGGGTTGAAGGGGTCTCCAAGTCGTTTCGGCGCACGGTCTTTCATGTTGTCGCGATCGCCACCACCACCGGCTTTTCCGCGTCGGACTGGGACATGTGGCCCGACTTCCTGCGGCTTATGCTGGTGGCGCTCATGTTCTTCGGCGGGTCGGCCGGATCGACGGCGGGCGGTATCAAGATGATTCGCATCATGGTGCTGCTCAAAGTGGCCTGGCGCGAGGTGCGCATCATGCTCCAACCGCGGCTGATTGCGCCCGTTAAACTGGCCGGAAACACGTTGGAGGAGAAGCAGGTGGCAAACATCATAGGCTTCTTCCTCCTGTTCCTGATCCTGTTCATTTTCATGTCGGGCGTCATGGCCCTCATGGTGCCGGACTTCACGACGGCGGCCACGGCCGTAGCCGCGACGTTGTGCAACATCGGCCCGGGGCTTTCAGCAGTCGGGGCAGCGCAGAACTACGATTGGGTCCCGCCCGCCGGCAAGTGGGTTCTTGTGGTCTGCATGCTGCTGGGGCGGTTGGAAGTCTACACGGTCCTGATCGCGTGCTCCCCGGTCTCCTGGCGGCGGTGACGCATTGGGGACGCCGTGGCTCGCGCGGTGAACGGCGGACGAGGTATTGGCGTGCTTCTTATCAACCGGGTCAGGGCTAAGCGCCGGCGTGTCCCACCGCGCGGATGACGTTGGCGACGATCTTGTCGATCTCCCGTGCCGCGTCGATATCGACGAGAAGGCCGCGTTTGGCGTAGAACGCGATCAGTGGTTCCGTCTGGCGGCGGTAGACCACGAGGCGGTTGGCGATGGCCTCGGACTTATCGTCATCGCGCTGGTAGAACTCCTCCGCGGGCACGCCGTCGGGGGGCTGGGGCACGCCGTCGGGATTGACGTTGTAGATTCTGCCCGTGGGGCGGTGAATGCGGCGCCCCGAGAGGCGGTGGATGATGAGACGGTCCTCGACGTTGAGATTGAGGACCTTGTCGATCTTGACGCCGGCCATCTCGATGGCCTCGGCCTGCGGAATGGTCCTGGGAAATCCGTCGAGTATGAAGCCGGGCTTGCAGTCCGGTTGCCCGATGCGTTCCCGGAGTAGATCGATGACGAGGGCATCAGGCACGAGCTCGCCGGCGTCCATGTAGGACTTGGCCTTGGCGCCAAGCGGCGAACCGGCCGCCACAGCGGCCCGCAGCAGATCGCCGGTGGATATCTGAACAATGTGGAGGCGTTCGACGACCTCGTGAGCGATCGTACCCTTGCCGGCCCCCGGCGGGCCCAGAAAAACAAGCTTCATGTTCGACTATCTCCCTGTTTCGGTTGAAAAACAGGCAGTACCATGCCACAGGGCGGCACGGAATGCCAGAACTGAAACGCGCACCCCGGATTTCCTGTTCGCAGGCGCGATCGGTTTGCTCCTATCTCAGCCCCAACGTCATCTCTGCCGTCACGGGGTTGCTCAGGCTTCCGATGCCATCGGCCGTCAAGTCAAGCCTGTCTCCCGGCTGCAGGAAGACTTGGGGAGTGCGCGCCACGCCCACGCCGCTGGGTGTTCCGGTCAGAATGACTGTTCCGGGCCGCCGCGTCATGCCGCGCGAGAGGTGCTCGATAAGGGACGCGACGCTGAAAATCATGGGCGCTTCCGAGTTTAAGGGGGGATTTTTCATTGGCCCAC
>JAQBFL010000029.1:0-4788 GCA_032123415.1 bacterium
CAAGCCCGTAGGCGCATAGCACCAAGCGCACGTAATGGCTGAGCCTCACAGTGATCATCTCCTCAGCGGATCCAGCCCTGCTGCTAAAAACGCTCCTTGAGCACGTCGGCAATTTCCTCAGCCGTCTGCGTGGACCGACCCGCGACCTTGCTGCTGTCGGTTCGCTCTCCGCGCACTTTCATCCCGGTGTCGACGATCAGACCCACGTTCGCCCACAAACCGGCCGCATGAGCAGGAGCGTCAACAAGATCGCTTTGACATCAGAGTTCTTCACGGCATCCTAGCCACTGGTAGCCAGCAACCCTCCGTCACTAGCTCACACTTCACTTCGGAAACAGGAACGTCACGCCCGCTCGGGCACCCCAGCCCTCGGGCCCGTTGTCAGGCGAATCGGCCCAGTACCGGGCGCCCAGCGTCACCTGCATGATCTGCGGGCCAACCTTCAGCAACTGCGACACCATCACATTGACCGGAACGGACATCGCCTGATCGGAGTCTTCGGATTCCCAGTTGTAGGTGGATTCCGTGTTCACCCCGAACGTCGTCTTGGTCTTGGTGATATAGGAGAGGAACGGCTGCACGAAGCTCAGGCTGATATCAGCCCGTTCGTCCTCGCCGGCCACGGACTCGATGTGGTTGGCCAGCAGTCCGTAGGTCCAGGGGCCCTTCTGCTGCAACGCCAGCACTGTCGGGCCCACGCCCCACTTCTCGCCGCCCAGCACTTCATCGGAAGCCGTGGGATAGAGGCCCACCGGCCCGATGGCCAGAATCCAGCCGCCTACCGGCGCCTTCGGGGAGAAGAAGAAGCTCTGCACCACATCGCCCAGACCCGACTCGTCCATACCTGTGACGGGAATGTCCTTCTGGTCAATCAACGGTACAATCGTGCGGACGATCAGATTCCAGTCATCCGTCAACGAGAACGGGGTGACCGGCTGGATGTTCAACACCGACTTCGACCCCTCGTCGTCGGCTCCGAAATCCCCGTCGTAGTTGTACTGGAACGGCACGCTGATCAGGGCCGCAACCGGATTGGCTAACTTCTTGGCCAGTTCCGCCGCCTGATCGGTTCCCGCGCCCGCCCCGCCCGCCTGCGGTGAGCCTGCCTGCCCTGAGCCTGTCGAAGGGGTTGAACCCGCCGATGCGTCCTGCGCCTTCGCGGTCATCGTCATTGCGGCGCATATCGCCGCCACCATCGTGAAACATGCCAACTTACTCATGCTGCCCTTCTCCTGTCGGTCACTGTTTACTGATTACCGATCACCGGCCGGCCTCGTCCCTCCCCCGCTTACGGCTTCTCCACTGAGATCGCCATCGCCTCGGTCACGCAGATGACGACATCGTCGCCGAGCTTGGCCTTGCTCATGTCCACGTCTTTGCGGACTGTGAAAATCGCGGCGCGCCCATTGGGGAATCGCAGGGTCGCTTCTCGCTTCGTGAGATCCAAGGCCTCGATTTTGACCGTTACTTCCTCCGTGCCGGCCACCACCCCGCCTGGCTTGTCGCCCACGGGCGCCAGCACGGCCACGGCGACTACGCCGTCGTTAGAAGGAACGCCGCGATCCCGCATGGCCACGACGGTCTCTCTCGCTACAACGACCTTGACCTCGTCTCCGACCTGGATCTGGGGAAAGTTGACGACCTCCGGCCCGGCAACGAGAGCGGTCTCGACGCCATCCCTGGTAAGGAGCGTCATGTGCCGGTTGGCCGCTTGACTGCCGTCACCTTCGCCGTCAGCTCGTAGGTGTCAATCTGGGTTCCGCCGGGCACCCCTTTCTGAGTCAAGACCGTCGTGCGGGTTTCCGCCGCGGGGGGCGTCGAACACGAAACGACCGCCAACATTACGACCGGCGCGAGTGCCAGCGCGCTGAACTTCCAAGCATTACGCTTCATGGGCCTATCCTCTTCACGTTAAGAAGTGGTCAGTAACCAGCAACTTTCGTCACTGATTACTGACCACTGATTACTGACTACTTCTTCCGACTACTGCCGCGCCATCGCCAGGCGGATGGCGTCCTCAGCTTTGACGAGGTGATCCACGCTCTCGGCATCCTTGGCGATCGCGAGCTGGACGCCCTTGACCTGGCCATTGAAGCGGTTGCCCGCCGAACTGTAGTCCGGGGAGACGGGGGCGCCGGTGTCCTCGCCGACGTCCAGGCCGTCATCAGCCGAGAAGATCATCGCCTGCGTCAGCGGAATCTTCCCTTCGCCCACCTTCTTGCCGTCGGTGTACAGCGTCACCGTGCCGCCCTTGCCCAGGCCTCCGCCGTCGTAGGCGAACTCCATGCGCACCTGGTGCTGCCCGGCCGGGATCGCGGCCTTGCCCTCAACGAAGAAGTGCTGCACGCCCGCCACGTTGTAGCAGTATTTCAGCTTGCCGCCCTTCGCGTAGAGGCTCCACCCGCCGATGTTGGCGCCCTGGGCAATGATGACGCCCTCGGCGCCCTTCTCCGGCACCACGATTTCCGCCGTGACCGAGTGCGACTTGTTCTTGAGGTTGAGGACGCAGTTCTCCGACAGGCGGCCCATGCCGCTGAACAAGAGTTGCGTCGTCCCCTTCACCAGGACTGGCCGGCCGGCAATGTCCGGATTGAGCTTCTCGGCCACCCGGTCGTCAATAGGCAGCACCTTGTAGCGCGTCGCCTCAATCAGCCAGAGGCGCTGCAACTCGTGGAGCTTCTCGGGCATCTTCTTGGACAAGTCGTTCGCCTGGCTCCAGTCCTTGGTGGTGTCGTACAGCTCCCACACATCGTCGTCCAGGGGGACCGTCTTCTGGCCCACGAGGATCCAGGGCGTCCGGTGCTTTGTCACGGCCGTCCACCCCTTGTGGTAGATACCGCGATTGCCGAACATCTCGAAGTACTGCGTCTCATGCTGATCCGCCGCCTTCGCGTCGTTGAACGCATACAGCATGCTCGTGCCTTCGATCGGATCCTGCTGGATGCCGTCCACCGAGACTGGCTGCGGCAGTCCCGCCGCCTCGAGGACGGTGGGTGCCACGTCAATGACGTGGCTGAACTGCGTGCGGAGTTCGCCCTTGGCCTTGATGCCCTTCGGCCAGGACACGATCGTGCCGTTGCGCGTGCCGCCGAAGTGCGAGGCAACCTGCTTCGTCCACTGCAGCGGGGTGTTCATGGCATGCGCCCAACCCACCGCGAAGTGGTTGTAGGATTCGGGGCCGCCGAGCTTGTCGATCCGTTCCATGAGGAACTTGGGCGTCTCCATGGCCGCGAGGCCGTTGAAGTTGGCCATCTCGTTGTACGCGCCGTTCAGCGTGCCTTCGGCGGAGGCCCCGTTGTCGCCGATGATGTAGTAGATCAGCGTGTTGTCGGCGATCTTGAGCTTTTGCAGCGTCTCGAACAGCCGGCCCACGTGGTGGTCGGTGAACTCCATGAAGCCTGCGTACACCTCCATCTGGCGACGCAGCACGGGCTTCATCTCCTCCGGCATATCCTTCCAGGCCGGAATTTCCGTGTGGCGCGGGGTCAGCTTGGCATCAGCCGGGATGACGCCCATCTTCTTCTGGCGCGCGAACGTTTCTTCGCGCAGCTTGTCCCAGCCGTTTTCGAACTTGCCCTTGTACTTGTCGGCCCACGCTTTCGGCACGTGGTGCGGCGCGTGCGTGGCGCCGGGCGCGAAGTAGATGAAGAACGGCTTGTCCGGCGCGAGCGCCTTCTGTTGGCCGATCCAGTTGATGGCCTTATCCGTCATGTCCTCCACGAGATGGTAGCCTTCCTCGGGGGTCTTCTTCGGCTCGACCGGCGTGGTGCCTTCATAAAGCGTCGGGTACCACTGGTTGGCCTCGCCGCCGATGAACCCATAGAAGTACTCGAAGCCGCCGCCGCCCGTGGGCCAGGCGGTGAACGGACCCGCTGGGCTCGTTTCCCACACCGGCACTTCGTGGCACTTGCCGAACTGGGCCGTGTTGTAGCCGTTGAGCTTGAGCGTCTTCGCCAGGGGCGACATGGTGTTGGGCAATACCGAGCAATAGCCCGGAGCGCCGGTGGCGATCTCGGTAATGCCTCCCATGCCGCAGGAGTGATGATTGCGGCCGGTCAGCAGTGCCTGCCGCGTCGGCGAGCAGAGCGCCGTGGTGTGGAACCGGTTGAACTTCAGGCCGGCGGCCGCAAGCTTTTCCGCGCTCGGCGTCTGGCAGGGCCCGCCAAACGCGCTGGTCGAGCCAAAGCCCGCGTCGTCAATCAGCACGATCAGAACATTCGGCGCGCCCTTGGGCGGCCGCAGTTGTTCGATCGGGGGAAACTTGCTGTCGGGATCCTTCGCGTCGTATGCGATGAACTTCGGACGTTCTGTGTTCGGCATCGGCAGATGCGAACGGTGTTTGGTGTCTTTCGTACTCATGTCTTTCTCCTCGTGCTCCTTCGGTTTGCCCGTCGTCTTCCTCGTACTGCCTCTTCTTGCCTGATTTCAGCGTTCATGCCTGTGCGTGTGCGGTTTGCGCCTCCTTTTTCTGTCTGTTCATGATTTCGTCGGCATACCGGCCGCTCTTCAGGAGTGCCGCCATTTCCTTCATCGGCTGCTCTGTATGCTCAAAAAACGCCTTCAATCCTGCGCATAGCCAATTCAGTCCCGGCTCGCCCTCGGCCGTGGTCAACACGCGGTTCTTCGGGCATTCGCCATGGCAGGTGAACAGGAACCGGCACGCACGACAGGTCGCGGGCAGGCCGATCGCCTTAGCCTGCCCGAAGGCGCGCTGCTGCGCGCTCGCCGCAAGCTCCGGCAACGAAGTCTTCGTGATGTTCCCGAGCAAATACCGCGGCTCGACGAAGT
>JAQBFL010000030.1:0-3277 GCA_032123415.1 bacterium
GCCGCCCATGAGTCGACGCCGACAGCACAAGTGCCGCCATTGCGGGCAGTTGTACCAGCCCGATCCCCGCAACGTCCGCCGCCAGCGGTACTGCGCGAAGCCGGCATGCCGCCAGGCCAGCAAGGCCGCCAGCCAAGCCCGATGGCGAGCCTCGCCCAAGGGCCGAGGCTACTTCCGCGGCCGGGCCAACGTCCTGAGGGTCCAGGCCTGGCGGAAGGCCCATCCCGGCTACTGGCGCAGGCGGCCCAAGGCCTCGCAGGGCCCGGATGCACCCTCCCTGGACCCGCCCGAGAAGTCTTGCGCGTTACAAGAGGACTGCCCCCCGCAAGCCCTTGTCCCGCTTGCGGATACGCCCGACATGGCCCCCGGCGCGTTACAAGATGTCATCCTCACGCAAGGTCTTGTGTTGATTGGACTTGTCGCCCAGTTAACCGGATCGCCGTTACAAGAGAACATCGCGTCGACCACCCAGCGGCTGATACTCTTGGGCCAGCAGATTCAAGGCCCCAACAGTGGGAGACAACGCCATGGCCGTGATCAAACGGGTGCTCTGCCGGGAGCGAGTACGGCAGGTTCCGGCGCAGTTCAGTTGGATCGACCACCGCCTGGTCCGGGATAGGCACATCAGCCGCTGCGGCACCCCTGCGCTGGCGCTGTACCTGTTCCTGGTCACCGTCGCCGACGGCAAGGGCCTGAGCTACTACTCCGACCCGACGATCCTGCGGCTGCTGCCGCTGGACGGCCCGGCCCTGGCCGGCGCCCGCCGGGAACTAATCGCCGCCGGACTGGTGGCCTACCAGAAGCCGCTGTATCAGGTGCTGGCGTTGGACGCCCCCTCCGGTGGACCCGCCCCCGGGTCCGACGGCCAGCCGCTGCGCATCGGGGAGATCCTCCGAGCCATGGAGCGAGGCAAATGATCGACTACGAACTGTACTGCAAGATCCGGGACTACCACCATAACCGCCACTTGTCCGTGATGCAGATCGCCCACGAACTGCACCTGGACCCCCGCACGGTGGAGCGCTGGCTGGCGGCCGAGCGGTTCCGTCCGCGGCAGGCGGCCCGGCGGCCCAGCAAGCTCGATCCGTTCAAGGGGCAGATCGTCCGCTGGCTGCAGAGCCATCCCTACACGGCGGCCCAGATCTTCCTGCGTCTGCGCGACGGCGGCTACCAGGGCGGCCAGACGATCGTCAAGGACTTCGTCCGCCAGGTCCGCCCCCCGCGAACGAAGGCGTTCCTGACACTCTCCTTCGCCCCCGGCGAGGCCGCCCAGGTGGACTGGGGCCAGTTCGGCTCGGTCTGCGTGGGCAACACCCGCCGACGCCTGAGCTTCTTCGTGATGGTGCTGTGCCACAGCCGCATGCTGTACGTCGAGTTCACCGTCTCGGAGACCATGGAGCACTTCCTGGCCTGTCACGCCAACGCCTTCGCCTATTTTGGCGGGGTGGTCGGTAAGGTAATGGTCGACAATTTGCGAAGTGCGGTGCTCCGCCGGATCGTCGGCCAGACGCCGGTGTTTAACCCGCGATACCAGGACTTCGCCGACCACTATGGCTTCGCCATCGCCCCCTGCGGCGTCGGAAAGCCGCACGAGAAGGGACGCGTCGAGAACGCGGTCGGGTTCGTCAAGAAAAACTTCCTGGCCGGCAACGAACTGACCGACTTCGCCTTGGTCAACCCCGCCGCCCGAACGTGGCTGGACGGCGTGGCCAACGTCCGCCTCCACGGCACCACAAGGCGCAAGCCGGCCGATCTGTTCGAGACGGAGAAGCCTTCTCTGCGGCCCCTGCCGGCCCGGCCGTACGACGTGGGGGTCATCCGCCCGGCCCGCGCCAACAGCCAGTTCCGCGTGACCGTGGACACCAACACCTACTCGGTGCCGGCCGAGTACGCCGGGGCCGAGGTGAGGATGAAACTCTACCCCGACAACCTGTGCCTGTACCACCAGGACAAGCTCATCGCCCGGCACGTCCGCTGCTACGACCGCCATCGGGACTTCGAGGACCCCGACCACCCCAAGGCACTGCTCGCCCAGCGCCGCCGGGGGAGGGATCAGAAGCTGCTGCTGCGCCTGCTGTCGCTGACGCCCAAGGCCGAGGCGTTCTACCAGGGCCTGGCCGAGCGGAGACTCAACGTCCTGCATCACGTCCGCAAGATCGTGGCCCTCGGCGAGATCTACGGCCCCCAGGCGACCGGCAGGGCCATTGAGGACGCCCTGGAGTTCCAGGCCTTCAGCTGCGAGTACGTCGCCAACCTGCTGGAGCAGCGCCGCCGCCTGCTGCCCGAGCCCGGAGCGCTGCATCTGACCCGCCGCCAGGACCTGCTGGAACTGGAACTGCCCCAGCCGGACCTGAGCCTGTACGACCCCCCTTGCCAGGGCGACCCCCCGGCAAGCCCGGCCCCCCATCCACCCGCCGCGCCCGGAGAACCCCATGAGCCCCAGCAAGGACCCCCGGAAAGCCTCCGATGAACTCCACCGACAACTGGGGTATCTCAAGCTCCCGTTCATGCGCGAACACCTCGATGAACTCACCCGCCAGGCCGCCGGGGGCCAGTGGTCCCACCAGGAGTTCCTGGCCCGCCTGGTCCAGGGCGAGACCGCCCTGCGCCAGGACCGCGCCCGGACCCGACGCATCGCCCAGGCTCGATTCCCCGTCATCAAGACCCTGGACCAGTTCGACTTCACCTGGCCGGCCAAGATCAACCGCCCGGCCGTCCAGGACCTCTTCCGCCTGGCGTTCGTCCGGGAGAAGGCCAATGCCGTCCTCGTGGGCGGCGTGGGCCTGGGAAAGAGCCACCTGGCCATCGCCTTGGGCTACGCCGCCTGCGAGGCCGGCTTCCGCGTCCGCTTCGCCACCGCGGTCGACATCGTCAACACCCTCGTGGCCGCCGAGAAGGCCGGCCGACTGGTCCAGGAGATGAAAAAGTACACCCGGCCGGACCTGTTGGTCTGCGACGAATTAGGGTATCTGCCCGTCGACAAACGCGGCGCCGACCTGCTCTTCCAGATCATCAGCCAGCGATACGAACGCGGCTCCGTCGTCCTGACCACCAACAAGATCTTCAAGCACTGGTCGAGCATCTTCCACAACGACAGCACCCTCGCCTCGGCCATCCTGGACCGCCTCCTGCACCACGCCCAGACCATCATCCTGGAGGGCAAGAGCTACCGGATGAAGGACCGCATCGAGCCCTGACGCCGCCCCGCGGCCGGCGAAGGGACCCTCCCCGACGCCCTCGCATCCTATCCTCCCTCGCCACGCCCCCACACCGCATG
>JAQBFL010000031.1:0-3718 GCA_032123415.1 bacterium
AGGCCGTGACGGCCGCCATCGAGGCGGCGCGGCAGACGCCGGACGAGTTCTGGCGGATCATCCTGCTGGCCCGCATCGACCTGCTGCTGAAGCAAGGCGCCACGGGCGATGCCGAGACATTGATCTGGGAGAAGGCGCTGACGCTGGCGGACCAGGACCTGGTGCGGCGCATGCAACGACTGCAGTGGGCGATGGCGGATGCGGGGGACGAAGAGGCCGGCGAACGGCTGGCCCGCAGAGCCATCGCGGAGCTGGCGACGCGTCCGTTGACGCGCGACGACGTGGTGGCGACCTGGGTGCGACAGGCCGCGCAGGCAGGCAGGACCGACACCTTCCTGCTGCGCACGGCGGTGGCGTTGGACGCGCGTATCGGCATCGCGAGACTGCTCGATTCCTTCGAAGACGGGTTCTACCGGACGATGCCCGAGGGGACGCCGATACAGCGCAGGGACTGCATATCGCTCGCCAAGAAGATGCGCGAGCATGCGGCGGCCGAGGAAGAACTGAGTGCCCGTCTGGCGATGATGCTCCTTGACGGTGCGTTCTACATGAAAGATTTCAGGGCCGCGCTCGAGATCGTCAAGGCCGGCGTTCCCGGACAGGACCAGGCGTGGCACGACATGCTCTCCAATAAGCTCGGCGCCCATGCGGCGCTGGCGGAGAACCGTCCTCTCGATGCGATCGGTTTCTTCGAGAGGCACATGGAGACGGTGCGGGCGTGGGAACACCCCCAGCGTAATCCCGAGAATGGATTCCTGATGCACAAGGAGGCCGTCCTCGGCTTCAACGCCAAGCGGATAGGGGATATCTATCGCGATGCCGGCCGCCCCGAGGATGCGGCGGCGTCCTACGCCCGCGCGCGCGAGTTCTACCGGCAGGCGCTGGCGCTCGTGGAGGCGGAGTCGGACGAATACGCCGCGTACCAGGAGGATCTCAACCAGGTGCCGACCGGTGAGTGATGCCGCCGGCGATCCTTCGCGCAAGGCGGGTTTCTGGCGAGGAACGGCCGTTATTCTGGCCACGGGCTTCGGGCTGGGCTACAGCCCCGTGGCGTCGGGCACAGCAGGGACGCTGCTGGGTATCCTGATTGTCATGGCGCTGGCGCCAGTGCCGCTGCCGTACCAGGTGCTGGTGTGCGCGGCGCTCTCGTTGCTGGCCATTCCCATCTGCGATGCGGCCGAGCAGACGTTCCGGCGCAAGGACGACGGGCGGATCGTGGCGGACGAGTACCTGACGTTTCCGATCTGCCTTCTGGGGATTCCCTGGGCACAGTACCCGTGGATGCTGGCCGTGGCCTTCGTGGTTTGCCGCGTGTTCGACATCGTCAAGCCGTCACCCGCCCGGGAATCGCAGCGACTCAAGGGCGGGCTGGGGATTGTGGCGGACGACGTGATCGCGTCGCTCTACGCGCTGGGCGTAAATCACCTCGTGCTGTGGGCGCTGTGCCGACTGGCGTGAACCGGCGGCTTCAGGCCACGCGTTCGAGTGTGATGTCCGCATTCACCTGCTCGCGCAGGATGCGTTCGAGGCCCTGTTTGATCGTCATGGTGGCGTGCGGACAGCCTCCGCAGGCCCCCTTGAGGCGCAGCTTGACGTTCGAGCCCTCGATGCTCACGACCTCCAGGTCGCCACCGTCAGCCTGCAGAAGGCCCCGCAACTCTTCTAACTTGGCGCGTATTTGCTGTTCCATCTTCTTGCCTCTCTCCGTGTGTTTGCGTAGTAATGTTCGGAATGACTATCTTCTCATATTGGCAGATGGGCGGCAAGCAAGAAGGCGGGGAAGGACGGGCGCATGGGGTATCTGATTCTGGCCTCGGGGCTTTGGGCATTCTCGTTCGGTTTGATCAAGACGTTCCCGTCTGGCGTCGATCCGTCTTTCGTTGCCAGTGTGCGTTTGGCGCTCTCGTTCCTCGTGTTTACGCGGGCTGGGCGCGCCGCCCGGACCACGGCCGGCGCCTGACGCCGAGGCGACTACGCGCGGCTCAGGAACTTGCCCGTGCGGGTATCGACGCGTACGCGTTCGCCCGACTCCATGTACTCGGGCACCTGGACGACGAGCCCGGTCGAAAGCGTGGCCGGCTTGGAGCGTGAGGTTGCCGAGGCCCCCTTGATGGAGGGGCTGGTTTCCGCGACGTCCAGGTCCATGGCGGAGGGCAGTTCGATGCCGATCACGCGTCCGTCCGTGACCAGGGCGCGCAGCCCCTCGGCGTCCTCGGTGATATAATACACATCGTCGCCCAGATCGTCGGCGGAGAGCACGAACTCACTGTAGTCTCCCAGATCCATGAAGGTGTATCGGTCGCCCTGCTTATAGGAGAACTGCGCGTCGCGACGTTCGAAGGCCACATCGCGCAGTATTTCGTCGCCCTTGAACGTGCGGTCCAGTTTCTGCTTCGTGGCGATGTTGCGGAACCTGAAGCGATAGAGGCTCGCACTGCCGCGCGCGCTGGGCGTGGAGACGGTCAAGTCGTCGACAATGTGCGGGCGTCCGTCGATTTCGACGATCGAACCCCGCTTGAGTTCAGAGATTCTGGCCATAAAACCCCTCCGGATTTCCGAATCGATGCGCGGGGAATCTAGCAGAAACACGGCATGACGGGAAGAGCAATGCGGGGCCGGCCATTCTCGTCTTGGCGGCGAGACCGATGCCGATCAACCGAACAAGGCCGGAGTCAGCCTGAATCTCAAAGGCGAGGCCGGTGGACATTGGATATTCTCTTCGTATCCCTGGTTGCCGAAGTGGCGTGAACGCCTACGAGTTCACCCTGCGCTTTGACGACGAGTTCGGCTGCTACGCGCTGGACTTCCACGCCGCCCTGGAACTGCTCAACCCGAGCAGCATCGAGGTCTCCAACTTCTACGCGTATGGCGTCGGCTGGCCGAACCCGGACATGAAGCGCTTTCAGTACACATTGTTCGCGGACCGGCAGGGGCAGTTGCGCTTCTTCAACCACAACCCGATGGTCCCGCAGACGCCCGGAAAAGGGGCGTGCCCTCGTAATGGGCCAGCAGTTTCCGGGCGAGTCCGAAGCTGAACGCCTCCTGGCGGCTGATCCGTACCGGCGGCAGCGTGTAGGTCTCGTCGGTCAGCCTGAACCCGTGCCGCGCGTCGTCGTAAGCCATCGGGGCGCGTTCTTCGTCGCGCAAAAAGTCCAGATCGCGCGCCACCGTGCGGCGCGATACCTCGAATTCCTTCATGAAGTCGCTGCTGTTTGCCAGATAGCCGGTCTCGGCGCCCTCGCGCACCATCTGGACCATGCGCCGGATGCGGTAGTACTGCGGCCTGGAACCCGTCTTCATCTTCTCCAAACTTTTCTCAGGGGTGTGCCGTTAGATGACACACCCTATTCTCTACACTGGGCGGCATGGTGGAGCAAGTCTATCGTCCGCGCCGGCCCAGGCAGTCGCCGCTCTGGCAGTGTCTGTCGGGGCATTTCGACGCGTTCCTGGATGTGTACGAGGAGCGCTATCAGCCCAGCTACGGATTCCTGCGTCCCATCATCCCGGGGGTCGTGCACAAGTTCCTCGACTGCGGCGACCTGGAGCGCGGGTTCGCCCGCGTGCGCTGCGAACACTGCAAGCACGAGTACCTGCTCGCGTTCTCCTGCAAGGGCCGCTGGTGGCGTCTACCCCGCACCGCGCCCGAAGGGCTCTGGTGCGGGGCCCTTCTTGCCACCAGAAGAAGGTCCAACTCTTTGGTGCGCTGCTCACCGAGACG
>JAQBFL010000032.1:0-9077 GCA_032123415.1 bacterium
ATCATGGACGAACACGAGGGCACGGCTCGCGAATGGCGCCAGGTGGCCCACGCCGGCCTCGGGCGCCGGTTTGTCATGCTCGACCCCATGCGCCGCAACTTCAAGGATCGCGAGGTCGACAGTGCCAATGAGATTGTGGAGTTCGATCTGCAGGACGTTCGCGATGCCGACATCATCCTGGTGAACTACAACAAGGCCTCGATCGGCACGGCCATGGAAGTGTTCTACGCTTCCCATGAACTCGGCAAGTTCGTGGTCGCCTTCTCGCCGTTCAAGTTCAAGGACAGCAACCCCTGGATGGTCCGCTTCTGCACCAAGATCCTGCCCTCGCTCGAGCGCGCGATCGACTATATCCAGGAGCACTTCATCAATCAGCATAAGTGAACACCGCGTTCACCACCCGCGCACACCGACCCAGACCAGCGCGCCGGCGACGAGAACCATCAGGATGCCCAGCAGGCGCACAAAGGCGTTCTCGCGGTTCAGTAGCGCGACTTCCACCACGCCCCGGATGCGTTCGTGGCGGAAGTACAAAATGCCGCCCAGCACCATCGACACGCCGAAGGCCAGCAGAACCCAGTCGACGATCTGCTGATTGGCCAGCACCACGATCCACAGCGCCATGCCCAATCCCATGTACAGCACGCCGAGGAGCGTGTTGACCTTGCCGGAGATGCTCAGGCAGACCTCGGCCGCGCGCTTCATCGACGATGGACTGAGAATGGCCCACACGGCCTTGGCAAGAATGACTAGTCCGAACGCCGCCACCAGATAGTGCCGGAGGTCCATCTTGCACCGCCTTTCGCGTTTGGGTTTATCGCATCAAGAGCAGGCTGAGAGCCATGACGACCATACCGCCCAGGAGCCCCAGCAGGCTCTCGTGACCTTTCGCGTAGGCGCGGCTGGTCGGCAGCAGCTCGTCCAGGCTGATATACACCATGATGCCCGCGACGCCGCCAAACAGCACGCCCATGATCTCCGGCGGAACGCCGCCGTTCTGCGTCCCGACGAACAGGCGCAGCGCCCCATAGGCGATCAGCGCGCCGATCGGCTCGGCCAGACCACTGAGCAGAGAGTAGACAAACGCCTTGCGGCGCCTGCCGGTCGCGTAATAAATCGGCACCGAGACGCTGATGCCCTCGGGTATGTTGTGCAGCGCGATGGCCACGGCGATCACGATGCCCAGGCGCGGGTTCTCGAGAACCGAGAGGAAGGTCACCAGCCCTTCGGGGAAGTTATGGATGGCGATCGCCAGGGCGGTGAACACTCCCATGCGCATGAGCTTCTTCTCATGCCCGACGGGCGGCGCCGTCGGGTCGTGCAGGGGCGCGGTCTCCCCCTCCCGCCGCGTCTCGTGCGGATTCTTGCCGGCCGGGATCAGGGCGTCGATCATGCCGATGAACGCCATGCCGCCGAAGAACGAGGCGGCGTTGGCCCAGTTTCCCAGCCTGTCGCCGTAGGCCGCGGAGAGGGACGCGGCGCCCTTGGCGAAGATCTCCACGAAGGAGACGTAGAGCATCACGCCGGCGGAAAAGCCCGTGGCCACCGAGAGAAAGCGGTAGTTCGTGCGATGGGCGAAGAACGCGATCGCGCTGCCGATTCCGGTTGCCAGCCCGGCGAAAAGCGTCAACCCGAAGGCCATCCACACCGTACCCATGCCCGATTTTCTCCTTGCGCCTCCGCGTACGGCCGCGCCATGCTCTTGCCCGCAACAATACGGATACAGACTAACAGGAACCCGGCGCCGGCTGCCAGCGCAATCGAAATGAACCGCATCCTCTTCGAGGCCCATGAAGTCACGGTCACGGGCGGCGCCGTCCGCATCGAAGGCCGGCGCGCCCGCCACGTGCGCGAGGTGTTGCGCGGCCGGCCGGGGCAGACCGTGCGCGTCGGCATCCTCGATGGCCCGGTCGGCGAGGCGACGATCGCCGCCAGGGACGCTTCCGCCGTGACGCTCGACTGCCGCTTCGAGACCCCGCCCCCGCCGCGCTCCGGCATCGACCTGGTGCTGGCCTTGCCGCGGCCGAAGGCGATGAAACGCCTGTGGGCGATGCTGGCGATGCTGGGCGCGGATCGCGTCTTCCTCGTCAACGCCGCGCGGGTCGAACGCGACTACTTCGATACGCAGTGGATCGATCCGGTCCATCTCCGCCCCCTGCTCATCGAGGGGCTCGAACAGTCCGGCGACACGCGCATGCCGGTCGTGGAGGTGCGCCGACGGCTGAAGCCGTTCGTCGAAGACGAGTGCCCCGCGCTGTTTGCGGGCGCGGCCCGCTTCCTGGCGCAGCCGGGGCCCGCCGCCGGCGGACTGCCCGCGGGGGGCGGCCGCCTGGCGCTGGCCGTCGGGCCGGAGGGCGGCTGGACGGACTACGAAATCGAACTCTTGCGCTCGCACGGTTTTTTATGCTTCTCTCTCGGGTGGCGCCGTCTGCGGACGGATGTCGCCTGCGTTTCCCTGATGGCCCTGGCGCATGCCGCACGGGGCGAAAACCGAGGAGCAACCACGTGAGACCGCGACCCAACCGCCCGCGGGAGTTCCAGCGCGTGCGCGGCATGCATTTCCATGCCGCACGGCCGACCGCCGGCGGCGGCGGCCCGGCGCTGCCCGAGGGGCGCGAGTTGCTGTACGGCCGCCAGCCCGTGCGGGAGTGCCTGCTGGCGGGGAGGCGCGTAGCGCACGCCCTCTGGCTTTCGGCGCGCATGAAGGCCACGCCCGAAATGGACGAGATGCGCGCGCTGGCGCGGTCGCGCGCGGTCCGCATCGCGGAGCTCGAGCCGGCGCTCATGGACACGCGGTTGGGCGGGACGAATCATCAGGGCGTCGCGCTCGAGACCGGCCCGTACCCCTTCGCGCCGGTTGACGAGCTGCTCGACGCCGGCGTCGGCGCCCCGTGTGCCGGCGTGATCCTGCTGCTGGATCACATTCAGGACCCCCAGAATGTCGGGGCGTTGCTGCGTACCGCCGAAGGCGCCGGCGTGCGCGGGGTCATCATCCCCGCGGACCGCGCCTGCGGGATCACCCCGGCGGTGGTGCGGGCGTCGGCCGGCGCGTCGGAACATGTGCGCGTGGCGGTGGCGACCAACCTGGTGCGGGCCATGAACCACCTGCGCGAAGAGGGCGGGTTCCGGCTGGCCGGGCTGGAAGCGCTGCCCGAGGCGGCCACCTGCTGGGAGGCCGACCTGTCCGCCCCGCTGGGGCTCGTCGTGGGCGGCGAGGGCGCCGGACTGGGGCGGCTGGTGCGGGAGACGTGCGACCTGCTCGTCAAGCTGCCGATGAGGGGACGCGTGGCGTCCCTCAACGTGAGCGTCGCGACAGGCATGGCGCTTTACGAAATTGCCCGCCAGGCGGGGGGCGCACCGGCGGGTATTACTCGCGGGCCAGCAGCGGCAGGTAGTGCCTGAGGAAGTTCTGGATGACTTCCTCGCGGGCGACATCCGACACCGTGTAGTCCTGCTTCCCCGGCCGGAACATGCTCTCCACGCGAATCAGCTTGAGTCCCCGGCGCTCGCGATAGCGCACATCCGCGTACGGCACCACGCCGCTGGGAAACATGCGGCTCTGGATGCGGTAGTTGATCTCCTCCTCGCCGCGGTTGTGCACGATGAGGGCGACGGAACTTTCCGCGTTGCGGATGAACACCTCGCGGCCGTGCCGCTCAAGTTCCTCGCGCAGTTCCTCGAAGGCCGGCACGGCCGTGGAAATCACGAAACGCGCCATCTGGGTCGACTCTTTTTCGAACTGCTTCTGGGCCGTCTTCTTCAGGGCGCCGCCAAGATTCTTCCGCCAGTCTGCCATAGCCGTCACCCCTCGCTGGTTGTCCGCCATCCGGCGGGATGCGCCTCAGGCGCCCCGCGGTTCCGTCAGGTTTGTCAGACTTTACAAAGCGCCCCGCAACGCAAGCCGTCAGGCGCAGCGTTGCTGGGAGGGGCAGGAGCCTCACAGACCTGACCCAATTCCACGTTTCTTCACCTTGCGCATCGCCCGCGCCCGGTCTGCCGCGGCCTTGTCCGCCGACGACGACGACTCCCTTGCCTTCTGGCTGTCCCTAGCCATTTCGGCCACGGTCTTCACCCGGATCCGCGCCGCCCCCCGCGTCGTGCGCGTCTTGATCAGCGCGCCGCGCGCCAGCCGCCGCCGCGCGGCGGCGATGGAGCGTCCGTACTGGGGCAGCCATTTTGCCTGCGCCACCAGCATTTCGTCAACCATCTGCCAGATTTCCGGGGGATCGCACACCGCGCCCACCAGCGGGTCCATCATCATGGCCTGCCGCAGGAGTTGGTCATCGCCGTGCACCGCGGCCTCCACGGCCAGGCGCTGCACGCTGATGCTGTGGTTCAGCACGGCGGCGCAGCCGAGAGGCAGGTCGCCCACGCGCGGAATGTTCAGGCCGTTGCCGTCCACGTACCCCGGCACCTCGACGATGCAGTCCGCCGGCAGGTTGGTGATGCAGCCCTCGTTTAGAACGTTGAAGTGCCCGCGGTAGACGCGACGCGTTTCCAGAGACTCCAGGATGTAGGAGCCGTGCTCGCTGCCGCGCCGCGCGGGGCCGTAGCTCAGGGGCTCGCCCTTCATCCAGTTGGGGAAGTCGGTCTTGAACCAGTTGCGGCCCTCGGTGCAGACGCGCAGGTACCCACCGGTCTCCCCGTTGATCCAGCAGCCCAGGTCGATCCACTTGCGGATCTCGTTTGTGCGCTTGCGGTACCAGGGCACATACTCGCTCAGGTGGCCGTTGGACTCGGTGCTGTAGTAGCCGAAGCGCCGCAGCATGTCGATGCGCACCTTCTCGCTCTGGCTCATCGCCGGGTGCGCCTCGAAGCCCTCGAGGAGGCGGGAGCACCAGTCCTCGCCCTTGTAGCGGGCCTGGATGTACCACGTCTGGTGGTTGATGCCGGCGCAGACGATGTCCACCTCTTCGCGCTTCACGTCCACGTAGCCGGGGCTGCCCGGCTGGCGGCGGCCTTTGCCGTTGATCAGGAACTTGATGATCTCGGTAATCTGCCAATGCCCGCCCTCGACACCGTGGCACAGTCCGACGGTCTTCACGCCATGGCCGTACCGGGTGCAGGCCCACGTGTTCATGACCATCGGGTTTACGTGGGAGATGAACACGCAGCCGGGCGCGGCCACCTCGCTGGCATCGCGGCAGAAGTCGAGCATGGCCGGGATGGTCCGCTGGGCGTACATGATGCCGCCGGCGCACAGCGTGTCGCCCACGCACTGGTCGACGCCGTACTTGAGCGGGATGTCGATGTCGGTCTGGAAGCCCTCGAGCCCGCCGACGCGCACCACGCAGAAGATGTAGTTGGCGCCCTTCAGCGCCTGGCGGCGGTTCAGCGTGGCCGAGATGGTGGACTTGACCTTGTTGGCCTCCATGTCACGCTTGCAGAGCCGGTACACCATGTTGAGGTTCTGCGCGCTGATGTCGTGGAAGGCGAACTGCGTGTCATCGCGGAATTCCGGAACGCACAGGATGTCTTTGACGATGCCGCGGGTGAACCCGATGCTGCCGGCGCCGATGATGGCGACTTTCATGATTGATTCTCCTGATGGTGTTGTGTTGTGAATCGGGCGCGGACACTAGCACGGATGCCGGGGTGCGTACAAGCAGAATAGCGCGGGTGCGACGCCGTCGATAGCCCCGGCGCGGGTCGTTTCCACATTGCCGACTTCGGCAATCACTGCCTTTTCGGTTGACGATAGCGGCGACGAGAACGGTGGACGATTGGGATGCTCTCCACTCGTTATCCGATCTCGTCGCCGCTATCGTCAACCGATTCCCCTCTTTCATTTTGGCGAGGGGAGAGGGGGACGTGTGCCACAATCCACATATGGGCTTGATGCGGCGACGGATTCCGTTTGTATTGACCTACGGCAAGGTCCTTGCCCGCCTCATCTCACCCGGTGTAGCGGTAGCCAACGCCGTGGACGGTTTCGATCACGGTCGGTGTCGCCGGTTTCGGCTCGATCTTCTTGCGCAGTCTGGCCACGTGCTGGTCCAGCGTGCGCGTCGTCCCCAGATAGTCGATCCCCCATACCGCGTTGAGCAAGCGGTCGCGGGTGAGCACCTCGTCCGGGTGCGCCGCAAAGACCTTCAGCAGGTTGAGCTCGCGCGCTGAGAGATCGAACTCGCGCTTTCCCAGCCGCCCGCGGTAGCGCAGGGCGTCGATCTCCGCGGGTCCGAAACTGAACCGCTCGACAGGCTCTCCATGACCGCCCGCCGCCGGTCGCCGCGTCCGCCGCAGGGCGGCCGCGATGCGTGCAAGCAGTTCCTGAACCCCGAAAGGCTTGGTAACGTAGTCATCCGCCCCCATCCTCAGCCCCACGACTTTGTCCACCTCCTGGCCCTTGGCGGTCAGGATGATGATCGGCATGTCCGCATCGACCGCGCGGATCTGGCGGCAGACATCGTACCCGCTGACGAGCGGCATCATGAGGTCCAGCAGCACAAGGTCGTACGGCCTGCGGCCGAACAGCGCGAGCGCCTCCGCGCCGTCCGCGGCGGCATCGGCCGCGTACCCGTCGCTCTCCAGCATGTCGACCAGGCCGGCGCGCAGGTTGGCGTCGTCCTCGGCCACCAGCACCTGTGCGCGCTTCATGGGGCTCCTCCCGGGATTTCGATGACAAAGCAACCGCCGCCGCCCGGACGCGGTTCGTATCGCAGCTCGCCGCCCTGCTCGCGCATGAGCGCCCGCGCGATGCTCAGCCCGAGGCCGGCGCCGGGTTGCCCGGCGGTGATCGAATCGTCCGCGCGGTAGAACTTCTCGAAGATGCGCTCCCGTTCGCGCGTCGGCACGCCCGGCCCGCGGTCGCACACCGCCAGCCGGGGGCCGCCGGCCGCGGCCGCGAGCAAGAGACTGAGCTCGCGCCCCGCCGCCGCATACTTGATGGCGTTGTCCACCAGATTGAGCAGGGCCTGTTCGAGGGCGTCGCGGTCCGTGCAGGCAATCAGCGGCCCATCGGGCGCCCGGACCTCCAGCGCCAGGCCGGCACTCTCAATCCGCAACCTGCCCGCCTCCGCAAACGCACGCAGAAAGGCGCCCAGATCGACCGACTCGCGCCGGTACTGCCGACGGCCCTGCTCCAGACGGCTGAAGTCCAGCACATTGTTGACCAGCCGCGTCAGCCGCTCGCTCTCTTCGGCGATGACTTGCAGGTGACGCGCGCGTTTGGCGGGGTCCGGCACACGGTTCTGGCTGAGCATTTCGGCGTACATGCGAATGCTGGTCAGCGGCGTCTTGAGTTCATGGGAGACATTGGAAACGAAGGTCGTCTTGAGCCGGGCGTCCCGTTCGCTCTGGTGCGCCGCCCGCGCCAGGAGCGCGCCGCCGGCGAGCACCGCCACGACCAGCGCGCCCAGCACAAGGCCGGCCAGCAGCAGGAAAGTTCTCGCCGAGGCGGCGCCCGGCGCCCCGTGCGGAAAATGCGCGACCACCTGCCAGTGCGGCAGGTAGGGCGACAGCGAAACGGCCGCGGCGGGACGCGCGCCGGACGCGAGTTCCGCGTCCCCCGCCTGGTGCATGACGCGTCCGCTGCCGTCGACCAGGGCGCGCACTCCTCCCGGCGGCACGGCGCGCGGGAACACCGTGACCAGACGGGACAGCAGCGCGGTGAACTCCACTTCCACGCCGTAGACGGTGTCGTCGTCCGATCGCACCCAGCCAAGCAGCGACAACTCGTTGTCCGCCAGCCACGGCAGCCAACCGTCGCGCGCAGGCCCGGCCGCCACCGCTTCGACACGAGACGGCGCCGTGCCGTCGCGCCGCCGCGCCAGAGACGCCAGCTTCTGGCCGGCCTGCCGCATCTCCCGCACTTGCTCGACGAGTTCGCTCTTCCCGCCGCCTTCCGCTTCCGCTCGCGCCCGTGCGCCGCCGCTCGCGCCCGCCTCCCAGGGCCGGTTCCCGGCAAAGAAGGCGTCGTAGCGCGAAACGAAACGTCGCTCCTCGCGTGTACAGGACGCATCGAGCCGGGGATAGACCAGGCCGCCCGTCGGATGCCACACGAAGACATGCCGGATCAGCGGGTTGGAGTCCCGCCACGCCGTCAACGCGGCTTCCAGACTCTCGCCGGCCATGTCGCGCAACTGGACCGTCAGCTCATCCTCGACCGTGGCCACGGTCAGTTGCAGGCTCTCGGCCACGGCGCGCAGGCGCGATTCCTCGGCCGCCAGCGCCTGCCCCGCGAGACGTTCCCGTTCGTGCAGAAGCAATTTGAATGCGGCGCCGGCCGCAAGCAGCGTCGGCACGCACAGCAGCAGAACAAACAGTATGACGGCGCGGCGGTTCATGATCGAAGCGGCCCGGCCATGCCGGGCACGCCGCCAACATACGACAACCGGCGGCGAATGGCCAGCACGGCGATTCAATAGCTCGGCACGTACCGTTCGTACTTGTACGTCAGCCGCCGCGTCTCCCCCGGTGCGAGGAGGGTGTCCCATTGAACGGAACCCGTTCGCTCCAACAATTTCAGGTTCGCCGTATCGAGCTCGATCCGACCGTCGTCGGACGCCATCGTCGGACGCCCGGGAAGGCTCAGGGCCACAACCAGCGCCGCCGGCGTCTTGCCGTAGTTGCGCGCGGTCAGCACGCCGTCCAGGGTGACAAGGTCCACGAAGGTGTTGTGCGCCGGCTGATGCGCCTTCAGCGCGCGGTCGACTTCGGATTCCCGGCGGTCATGCGCGATGTTGATGGCCGTCGTGACGCGGAATTCGCCTTTGCCGCCTGCCGGAACGTACCTCAACAGGTCTTCGCTCAGAGCGCTTCCGCCGCCCGTTGCCAGGCACGGCCCCGTGGTCCAAGGGGCGTCGGTTTCGTTGTGGAGCACGAGAAAGTGTTCGATGTCGTTCGGCGGCGCCCATCGATAGATATGGCCATACTTGATGCGCTTCGTGAACAGCGTCACGATCGCCTTTTCGCCCTGACGCAGCGTCATGTCCTTGCGTTCGTAGAGCGTAAAGTCGCTGGCCCCCGCCTGTTCCCACTCCGGCAAGTTGCCCGTCGCCTGCGCGAGATCGCGACCGCCTTCGGGAACAGGCCGGTCGACAACGCCGAACTGGTCGGCCCGGGTATCGACCGCCACG